>NZ_JAXCMJ010000012.1:0-103801 GCF_038084995.1 Sphingomonas sp. 2378 | reverse complement strand
AGTTACGCCCGCCCCCGTGAAGCGCGAGAGCCTCGCGGTGCGTCCGACGGCAGGGGGCGGGACCGACAGGGGCGGCGGTTCGGGCAAGGGCGGGACCTCGAACAAGGTCAGGCTCGACCACCGGGTATCGTCGATCCGCCGGACCCGCGACGACCCCAGGATCAACAGCGCAACGATCGCGGCATGGACCACGACCGTGGCGACGACAGCCGCCAGCCGTCGCCACTTATCCTGCCGGACCCGAACGCTGCCCTGCATCGCGATAGTCTCCCGGATGGAAGGATCACCGCGATGCCGATCCCGGTCAAGTCCGCGCCCACTCCTCCCCGATCCGGCGCAACACGTCGAGGGGGACACGGCCATGGCGCAGCACGGCGGTATGGAACGCCTTCAGGTCGAAACGGTCGCCTTGTCGCTTCTTCGCCAGATCGCGAATGTCGACGAACACCGAGTGACCCAGCTTGTAGCTCGCCGCCTGGCCCGGATTGACGCAATAGCGCTCCACCTCACGGGTGGCGAAGCCCTCCGCCTCGCCCTCGGCCTCGACGAAATGGCGGATCGCCTGTTCGCGGGTCCAGCGCAGGTGATGCAGACCGGTATCGACCACACAGCGATTGGCCCGGAACAGCAGGAATTTGAGATATCCCAGCCGCCCCAGCGGATCGTCCTCATACATGCCCATCTCGTCGGCCAGTTGTTCGGCATAGAGTGCCCAGCCCTCGCCATAGCCGGAAAAGCCGTTGATCTTGCGGATCAGCGGCAGGCGCGTGTTGGACAGGGCAAGCCCGCCCTCCATCTGATGCCCCGGCAGCCCTTCGTGATAGACGGTCGTCGCCAGGCAGAATTTGGGCCAGTCGGCGCTGTCCTTCAGGTTGAAATAGACCAGGCCGGGGCGCGAGCCGTCGATGGCGGGCCCTTGCGCGAAGGCCGCCGCCGCGCCCGCCTCGGTCTGGGGCGGCACGCGGCGCACCTCGAAGCCATAGGGCGGTATCCGCTCGAACGCCTGCGGCAGGCGGGTGCGGATCGCGTCCAGCCGTTCGTTGCAATAGGCGATGGCGGCGCGCTTGCCCTCGTCGGTATTGGGATAGAGCTGGTCCGGGTTCTTGTAGAGCGCGGCCATCCGCTCGCCCACCGTCCCCTTGGTAAAGCCCTGCGTCTTCAACAGTGCGTCGAGCCGCGACGACAGCATCGCCGCCTGATCGCGACCGAAACGGTGCACCTCGTCGGGCGAGAAGCTGGTCGTCGTGTTGGCCTTGAGCGCGACCGGGTAATAGGCCGCGCCCTCCCGCAATTTCCATATCCCGGCGTCATGCGTGGCCTTGGCGCGCAACGTTTTGGCATAGGCGATCTGGCGGTCGAGCGCGGGCAGCACCTCCGCCTCATAGATCTTCGCGGCCTGCGCGGCATAGCGGTCCCCCAGCCCCTTCTCAGTAGCGCGGCGGGCGAGCGACTGGACGACCGGCGCTTGCCCTGCGGGCTGGCGGGTCTTGGCCATCTGCTCGAGCGCCAGGTCGATGATGAAGTCGGGCGGCACCACCCCCTGCCCGGCGTCATGGCGCATCCGCTCGGTCTGTGCATCCATCTGGCCCGCAAAGGCGCGGAGCCGCATCAGATAGGCGTCGGCGTCGCCCGCGCTCGCGATCTTGTGCTTGGTGTCGAGAAAGTCGGGGACCGACTGATAGGCGCCCGACAATTGCGATACGACATAGGGGCTGGGGCCATAGGAGGTCCCGCCGAAGTCGAACGCCTGCACGCTTTGCGCCGAGCGGCGGGTGTAAAGGATCGCCTCAAGGTCGATCCGTTCCTCCGGCGACAGACTGGCGGGGTCGATCGCCTCTAGCCGGGTCAGATCGGCCTTGGTCGCCTGCTTCGCCGCGGCGATGCCGGTGGCCGACTGATCGGACAGCTTCGAGCGAAGATCGGCATTGGCACCGGTGTCGAGGCCGAGATTGGTCGCCGCCTCCGGGCTGCGGCGGAGTTGTTCCTGGACCAGCGTGTCGAATAGCGCGTTGAGCGGAGTGGATACGGTGGCCTGGGCCAGGACGCCCTCGCTTTGCGCAGCCACCGCCATCGCGGCGGTGCCGCCCAGGAAATGCCGACGGTCGATCATGCTGGTCCCCTTTCGTCTTTGGGGGCAGCGTAACGGGATTTGGCGGGAATTGAACCGGTTATGTGGCGGGGATGGGGGCGTGGGCTTCGACTTCGCTCAGCCTGAACGGAGGTTGGCCATCAGACCGGGAAGCGCCCCCGGCCCCACATCCCATACACCGTTCAGCCTGAGCGAAGTCGAAGGCCAAGGGAAACCCCAAAGAAAAAGGGCGGCCCGTCCATCGACGCACCGCCCTTCCCCATCTCACCGCAGGAAGATCACCCCGCCCGCGTCCCCGACAACGGGAAGCTGCCGAACGCGCCCGCGCCGACCGAGCCGGTCAGCGTGTCGCCATCGGCGGTCGCTTCGCAATCCAGCGTCATCGGCATGGGCGTGGTGATCGACATCTTCCACGTGATCGTATTGCCCGACACGTCGCCTTCGATCTCCATCGCGCCCATCTGGCCGCCGCCCGAGCCGGTGAAGCGATCGCCCTCGGTCCGGACGGTCAGCGTCATGTCCTGATCGCCCAGCGGCGACTTGACGGTGCAGTTCCAGGTGCCGTCGATATCGGCCATAGTCTCTCTCCCTTAAATCCCGACGCTTACTGCCCGACGACCGCGGACGCCTCGACCACCTCGACGGGCAGGCCCAGCGTATCGAGCTGCGGCTTGACCGTCTTGGCATCGCCGACCACGACCCAGATGAAATCCTTGGGGTTCAACGCCGCCTGGATCGACTTGTTCAGCTCGGGCAGGGTCATCGCCTGATAACGCTGGGTGATCGTCGCATAATAATCGTCGGGGCGACGATATAGGTCATTGGCCTCCATCGCCGACAGCACCGCGTCGGAGGTCTCGAAATTGCCCGACAACGACCGGATCGCGCCGGTGATCGCGCGGTCGAACTCAACCTGATCCATCGGCTTGGTGGTCAGGAATTCGGTGACGTCGGTGCGCAGCGCATCGATCGACGCGCCGGTCTTGTCCGCCTGGACCGGGGCCGACATGACATAGGGCGCCGCGAATTCGGAGGTCTGGAAACCGCCGCGCACGCCATAGGACCAATGCTTGTTCTCACGAATGTCGGTGTTGATCCGGCTGAGGAAGCTGCCACCCAGCGCGTCGTTGGCGGTGTTCTGGACCAACAGATTGTCGATGCCCTTCAGCGGCGTCGGCGCGCCCGCCAGGATCATCGACTGCGGGCTGTCGGGCCGGTTGATCAGCACGATCTTGGGCGCGGAGGCCTGTCCGGCGGTGAAGCTCTTCGCCCCCGCCGCCCCCGTGCCGCGCCAGTCGCCCAGCGCCCGCTCCAGCGCCGCCTTCACCTCGGCCAGCGGACGGTCGGAGGTGATGAAGATCTTCGCCTTATCGGGCCGCAACCATGCCTGCTGGAACGCGATCAGGTCGGCGCGGGTCATCGCCGCCACCGCACGCGGATCGCCCGCGCCTTGCGCCTTGGCATAGGGGCTGGTCGGCCCATAGACCAGCGGCGGCAGGACGCGGCCCGCCAAGCCTTGCGGGCTGGTCAGTTCCTGTTTGATCCCTGCCAGCGTCTGCGCCTTGACCCGCGCCAGTTCGTCCTCCGGGAAGGCCGGATTGCGCAGTAGATCGGCATAGAGGTCGAGCGCGGAGGCCAGGTTGATACTCGGCACGCTGAGCCCCACGGTGGTGCGATCGTTCGACGCGCCCGACCCGATCTGCGCGCCCAGCCGCTCCTGCTCCTCGGCGATGGCGATCGAGTTGCGGCGCGCGGTGCCCTCTTCCAGCATTCCCAGCGTCAGGCGCTGCGTCCCCAGCTTGCCGGCAACATCGGCGGCGATACCGGCGTCGAACGACGCCTCGATCTGGGTGATCGGCACGGCGGTGCGCTGCGCATAGACCAGCTCGATCCCGTTCGACAGGCGGCTGCGTTGCACGGTCGGGAAGCTCAGCGGCTTGACCTGACCGACTTCGGGCAGCGCGCCGCGCGTACCCTTGGCGGGCTGGTCGGGGGCGGCGGGGACGTCGGCGCGCGGCGGCACCTTCGCCTCCTCATAGGCGTCGCGCGCACCCGGCACGACGGTCAGCGTATAGCTGGGCCGCGACAGCCACTTGTCCGCCGCCGCCTGGACGGTCGCGGGCGTCTGCGCCGCGATCGCCTGAAGCTGTTTCTTGTAGAAGCCCGGATCGTTGGAATAGAGCGCGCCCTCGGCCAGCGCGACCGCCTTGCCGCCGAAACCGCCGACCGATTCCAGCCCCTGGATGCGACCCGACACCGACTTGGCGACCACCCGGTTCACCTCATCGGCGGTCGGGCCGTTCTTCAGGAAGTCCGCCAGGATCTCGTCCATCCGCTTGTTGACCAGCGCGGGGTCCACGCCGGGGCGGACGATCGCCATCATGTTGAACATGCCGACCTGCGCGAAGACGCGGTCGCTGGCCGAGACCTGGACCGCCAGCTTCTCCTTCTTGACCAGGATATTGTCGAGCCGCGACGACGCAAGCCCGCCCAGCACCGAGGCCGCGACGACCAGAGGCGCGCTTTCGGGATCGTTCAGCCCCGGCACCGCCCAGTTGCGGCTGATCATCACCGCCGCCACGCGGTCCTTCATCACCTCGCTGACGGGGGCGGGTAGCGTCGGGATGGAAACGGTCGGCAACGCGCTCTTGGGGCCGGGCTTGATCGCGCCGAAATACTTTTCCACCAAGGGCTTGGCGGTCGCGACGTCGATATCGCCCGCCAGCACCAGCACGGCGTTGTTCGGGCCATAATGGCTGCGGAACCAGTCCTTCACCGTTTCCAGCGAGGCGGCGTCGAGGTCCGCCATCGAACCGATGGTGGTGTGGGCATAGGGATGCCCGGCGGGGAACAGCCCCTCCAGCACCTTATACTGGGTCAGGCCATAGGGCTGGTTGTCGCCCTGGCGCTTCTCGTTCTGGACGACGCCGCGCTGCTCGTCCAGCACGCCTTGCGTCACCGCGCCGAGCAGATAGCCCATGCGATCCGATTCCAGGAACAGCGCGCGGTCGAGCGCGGCGGTCGGCACCGTCTCGAAATAATTGGTCCGGTCGAAATAGGTGGTGCCGTTATAATCGGTCGCGCCCACCGATTTCAGCGGCGCGAAGAAGTCGCCCGGCGCATTCTCCGACCCGTTGAACATCAGATGCTCGAACAGATGCGCGAAGCCGGTCTTGCCCTTCGGCTCATGCTTGGAGCCGACATCGTACCAGACGCTGACCGCGACGACGGGCGCCTTGCGGTCGGTATGGACGACGACACGCAGACCATTGGGGAGGGTGAAGGTCTGATAGGGAATGTCGACCGCCTTCACGAGCGTCGAGACGGGGGCGGGTTTCGCCACCGCGACGGCCTTGGGCGCGGCCTGGGCCAGAATGGTCTGGGTCGGCAGGACGAACGCGAGGGCGGCAGCGCCCGACAGCGCTACGGACTTGATACGCATGACTATGGAGTCTCCCCACTCGGTATATGGTTCGAGCATAGCGGGCAAAGGGCGGACGGCAATCCCGGCACGACAAATGATGCTTGGGGGATTTACGACCCACCCTTTCGCAATCGAAACGGCCATCCCATGTTGCGGACAGGAAATTCCGCCAACCCCTTGTGTTGCTTTAATGCAACACCATCTGACCTGGAAAGCGACAGGAAGACCAGATGAACCTCGAAAAATTCACCGACCGCGCCAAAGGCTTTCTGCAAGCCGCGCAGACCGTGGCGATCCGCAACAGCCATCAGCGTATCGCCCCCGAACATCTCTTGAAGGCGCTGATCGAGGACGATCAGGGCATGGCCTTCGGCCTGATCCAGGCGGCGGGCGGCGATGCCAAGCGTGTCGAGCGGGAGACCGATGCGGCTTTGGCGAATATTCCAGCCGTCTCCGGCTCGGGCGCGCAGAGCTCGCCGGGGCTCGACAATGATCTGGTCCGGGTGCTCGACCAGGCCGAGCAGGTCGCGCAAAAGGCGGGCGACAGCTTCGTCACCGTCGAGCGGTTGCTGCTGGCGCTCGCGCTGGCCTCCACCCATGCGGCGGGCAAGGCGCTGGCGACGGGCGGCGTGAACCCGCAAAGGCTCAACGGCGCGATCGAGCAGCTACGCCAGGGCCGCACCGCCGACACGGCGGGCGCGGAGGACCGTTACGACGCGCTCAAGAAATTCGCCCGCGACCTCACGCAAGTGGCGCGGGACGGCAAGCTCGACCCCGTGATCGGCCGCGATGAGGAAATCCGCCGCACCATCCAGATCCTGGCGCGCCGGACCAAGAACAACCCTGCCCTGATCGGCGAACCCGGCGTCGGCAAGACCGCGATCGCCGAGGGCCTCGCGCTGCGCATCGCCAACGGCGACGTGCCCGACACGCTCAAGGACCGCAAGCTGATGGCGCTCGACATGGGCGCGCTGATCGCGGGTGCGAAGTATCGCGGCGAGTTCGAGGAGCGGCTGAAGGGCGTGCTGGACGAGGTGAAGGCCGCCGAGGGCGACATCATCCTGTTCATCGACGAGATGCACACGCTGATCGGCGCGGGCAAGGGCGACGGGGCGATGGACGCCTCCAACCTGCTCAAGCCCGCCCTCGCGCGCGGCGAACTGCACTGCGTCGGCGCGACCACGCTCGACGAATATCGGAAGTATGTCGAAAAGGACCCCGCGCTCCAGCGGCGGTTCCAGCCGGTCTTCGTCGGCGAGCCCACGGTCGAGGACACCATCTCGATCCTGCGCGGGCTGAAGGAGAAGTACGAACTCCATCACGGCGTGCGGATCACCGATGGCGCACTGGTGGCGGCGGCGACCTTGTCGAACCGCTACATCACCGACCGCTTCCTGCCCGACAAGGCGATCGACCTGATGGACGAAGCCGCCAGCCGCATCCGCATGGAGGTGGAGTCCAAGCCCGAGGAGATCGAGACGCTCGACCGCCGCATCCTGCGCCTCAAGATCGAGCGCGAGGGGCTGCGCCGCGAGAGCGACGCCGCCAGCATCGACCGGCTCGAGCATCTGGAGGAGGAACTCGCCAACCTCGAGGAACAGTCGCACGAACTGACCCAGCGCTGGATGGCGGAGAAGGACAAGATCGCGGGCGAGGCGAAGCTGAAGGAGCAACTGGACCAGGCGCGGATCGAACTCGACCAGGCGCAGCGCGCGGGCGACCTCGCCAAGGCGGGCGAACTCTCCTATGGGCGCATCCCGCAACTGGAGAAGCAACTCGCCGAGGCCCAGTCCGCGACCGAGGGCGCGATGCTACGCGAGGAAGTGACCGCCGACGATATCGCGGGTGTGGTCAGCCGCTGGACCGGGGTGCCGGTCGACCGGATGCTCCAGGGCGAGCGCGAGAAGCTGCTCCGCATGGAGGAGGTGATCGGCAAGCGCGTGATCGGACAGGAGGATGCGGTCCGCGCCGTCTCCACCGCCGTTCGCCGCGCGCGGGCAGGCCTACAGGACCCGAACCGGCCGTTGGGCAGCTTCCTGTTCCTCGGGCCGACGGGCGTCGGCAAGACCGAACTGACCAAGGCGCTCGCCGAATTCCTGTTCGATGACCCTAGCGCGATGGTGCGCATCGACATGAGCGAGTTCATGGAGAAGCACAGCGTCGCCCGGCTGATCGGCGCACCTCCGGGCTATGTCGGCTATGAGGAAGGCGGCGTGTTGACCGAGGCGGTGCGGCGGCGGCCCTATCAGGTCGTGCTGTTCGACGAGGTGGAGAAGGCGCATGGCGACGTGTTCAACGTGCTGCTCCAGGTGCTGGACGACGGCCGCCTGACCGATGGTCAGGGGCGGACGGTCGACTTCTCCAACACGCTGATCATCCTGACCTCCAACCTGGGCAGCCAGTATCTGGCAGCGGTCGAGGACGGGCAAAGCGTCGAGAGCGTCGAGCCGCAGGTGATGGAGATCGTGCGCGCCCATTTCCGCCCCGAATTCCTCAACCGGCTGGACGAGATCATCCTGTTCCACCGGCTGGGCCAGAGCCATATGGGGCCGATCGTCGACATCCAGGTCGGCCGCGTCGCCAAGCTGCTGGCGGACCGGAAGATCGCGCTGCACCTGACCGACGCCGCGCGCGAATGGCTGGGCCGGGTGGGTTACGACCCGGTCTACGGCGCGCGGCCGCTCCGCCGCGCGGTCCAACGCCACCTCCAGGACCCGCTGGCCGAAGAAATCCTGCGCGGACATGTGAAGGACGGCTCGACCGTCACCGTCGATGAGGGCGACGGCAAGCTGGCATTGTCGGTGGGGTAAGCACAAAAAAGGGCGGTCCGTAAGGACCGCCCCAACATTTTCAATGCGACTCGGCCGCGATTAGAATTTCAGGCCGACCGTAACGGTGTAACGACGACCAAGAGCATCATAGGTCGATGGGAAGGTGTTTCCCGAGCTAAGCGCGCCGATAGTGTTGCCAGTCAGCGGCGGCTGCTTGTCGAACAGATTATCGATCAAGAACGAAAAGGTCATCTTTTCGGTCAGGTCAAAACCGATATTAGCATCGAAGATATCATAGGCATTGATCGCGCGATAGGCACCAACGACCGATGAGGTGCTGACCGCACCGAAGCTGCCAACCGTCCCGGCCGTTGGCGGGGTGCTATCGTTGGCACCAGTCCGCGGCTCATAGCGAACCGACGACAGATGACGCCAGAACAGCGACATGTTAACATTTTCGTAACCGAAACCAGCACGGGCGTTCCAAGTGAACTTTGGCATGACCGGATCGCAAGATGCCGAGTAATAGCCAACGCATTCGCGAATGAACGCCGACGGCACCGATTGGAATTGGCTCTTCGTCGTATAGTTACCGTTAAAGGTGAACAACGCCGAAACCGCACCGAACTTGCGGCTGTAGTTAACCGTGAGATCATAGCCTTCGACCTGCAGGAAGCCCAGATTGGAAGCCTGGAGGATCACGCCCTGCGTGGTCGACGGGTCGCCCGACAGACCGCCGGTCAGCGGATTGCGGAGGATCGCCTGGCAATTGGCAAAAGTCGCGCTAGACTGTGCGAAGCAACCATCGACGATGTCGCTGATCGTTGGCGAGGTGATCGCATTACGCACCTTCACCCGGTAATAGTCGAGCGAGACCGAGAAACCAGGCAGTACACTCGGCGTCAGAACGCCACCGATCGTCAACGTCCGCGCGGTTTCGGGGGCCAGATTCGGATTTCCGCCGCCGGTCGTGTTGACCTGATTGGCGATCGGAGCCGGTATCGATCCGATACGGGATGCGGGCAGACCAACGGCCGCAAGCTGCGCTGTGCAGAGCGCCGTGCGGGTCGCATTCACTGTGGCGTTCGAACCTTGGCAAGGATCGACGGCACGGGTGGCGAGAGACGTCGTCACCGGCGTAAACAGTTCCCCGATATTCGGCGCTCGAACGGCAGTGGTATAGGCTGCCCGGAAGCGCAGATCGCGAACAGGAGCCCAGCTACCGCCGACTTTCCACGTCGTGTTGCCGCCCGATGTCGAGTAGTCGGCGTAACGGATGCCCGCCTCCGCCGTCAGGTTGTGAAAGAACGGCCGGTCGGTGATCAGCGGTGCGTTGATTTCGGCGAACCCTTCATAGGAATGATAGGAGCCCGAAACCGTAGGCGTCGCCCCACCCGCGCCCAGAACAGCGCCCGGCGTCTGCGACGGCAGATCACCGAAGGAGTTGCCCGAATAGGCTCGATATTCGGCCCCGACCGCGACGCCGATCGGATTGTCGGCGAAGGGTGACGACACGCCGAAGTCGCCATCGATCACAGCCTGCGCCGACGAGAACGACGTTTCGACGAAGGTCGAAGTCGGGATCGAAATATAGTTCAACATCGCCGGAGTAATCGAGCCCGCAGCACCGAAGATATTGATCGGAACGCAAGATGCACGAACCGGTGATCCTGCGGGACATCCACGAAGAGCCGCCTGCACGCGATCGGCCAAGGCGCTGCCGCTGGAGACGTTACGACGATCCGCCTCACCGTGCTGACCGAAGATGTCGAAGTTCAGCGTGCTGGAAAGCTTGCCGCGCACGCCCACGGTAATTTGATACGTATTCGAGTTATAGGTCGTGATCCGAGGACCGGTTTCGACAAAACGCCGCGCCGCGATGAGCGGAATTTCGGTCCCGTTGGCGATCGCCGTAGGGCAGTCCGCGATCGCGACGCCGGATTGCTGCGCGAACGAGCAGAGCTGGATGCGCTGCGCCGAGGTCAGGAACTGATTGTTGAGCGGAACCTGAAACTGGTTCGTGAAAGTACCAGTTGGCGCAATTTCCATCCGCACAGTATTGCGCGAATAAAAAGCCTCTCCGTAAGCCTCGATGTTACTCGCAACTTCATACTTGCCTTGCGCGAAGATCGAGTATCGCTTCAAAGGCGTTTGAAAAAGATTCAGCGGACTGAAGTTGAAATCGGAGAGCCCCGGCGTGATCGTGCCCGTGGAGGGATCGAACCGCGCGCCATCGGCAAAGGCGCCGGTGTCGGGCAAAGGGAAGAACAACGAGGCGGGCACTGCCGTGTTCGACCCCTGGGCCACACCGGATGTAGCTGCATCACATGCGGCTCCGCGACGCGAATCGACACCGGTACATGTGGACTGCAGCGACGTGAACGCATAGGGGCGGCGGCCCTGCAGAACGGACTTTTGGTCAGTGTAGTTCAGGCCGATCGTGACGTTGCCACGACCGTCGTCGAAGTTGGCGCCCATGACCATGTCGAGGCGCATCTTGTTGCCGTCACCGCGTTCGGTAATACCGTTCTGCGCGGTCACTTGAAGACCCGAAAAGTCCTGACGCGTGACGAAGTTCACCACGCCAGCAATGGCGTCTGCGCCATAGGTCGTAACCGCACCGCCGGTGAACTGGTCGAAGCGCTCGATCAGTGCGATCGGGATGTTATTCAGGTCGGTTACGTTGCCCAGACCTGATGGAACGACACGGCGACCGTTCAGCAGGACAAGATTGCGGTTCGAACCGAGTCCCCGCAGATTGAATGAGGCAGTGCCGTTCGTGCCATTGTTGATGGTGTCACCGTTACCAATGACCGACCCCGGCAGCTCGCGCAGGATATTCTCGACCGACGTCGGTGCCTGCCGCGCGATTTCCTTTGCATCGATGCTTACGACCGGGCTGGACTGTTCAAGGTTCGGGTTGGAGATGCGCGATCCCGTGACGATGATCTCGTCGGGCGCCTTCTGTGGTGCATCCGTCGTTATGCTGGTCTGGGCCACAGCCGGTGCGGCGATGCCCAAGCCGACCACGCCCGCGCCAAGCATGGCAATAGACTGGAGCGCCGAGCCCCGACGCAGGAATGCCTTTGCAAACAAACCTTGTTTGGTCACCTTTATTCCCCCTGAAATGACGTCTGAACGACGCCTTTTCGCCACCCTGAAGGGGCGATGACCAACATATGTCAGGAAGATGACGCACTCTTACAAAGGCTTTTTGACATTTTATTCGCTTTTCATGGAAGATTGTGCGCAAAATGCAACACTTACGCTCTACGGCGTAAATGATTGCATCAATTACGCGCAAGAAAGATGCTGTGTACCAACAACTTAGCCGCACACCTTACATTGATATATATTTGTAATACAGCAACACACCGTTTGGCAGGATTGAATTGCGGAGCGGCTATTGGCGGTCAATGCGCGCCCTTCCTCTCGCGAATCACGATTCCCAGAATCTCAAGGCCGCGCCATGAAAAAGGGGGCGGCTCCCGCAAAGGAACCGCCCCCTTCAGTTGGGTCCGCAAGCGGACCTGGGGTTAGAAGTTGAACTTGGCGCCCGCGCGGAACTGGCGGCCGAAGATGCCGTCGCCGCCCTGCACCGCGTTGTACAGATACGCGCCGTAGGTCACCGGATCGATCGGAGGCAGGCGGTTGAAGACGTTCAGTACGTTCACGTAGAAGGTGAACTTGTCGTTGACCTTGAACGACGCGTTCGCATCCGCCGTGATGTAGCTCTTCACGCGGCAACCGAAATAGGCCGGGGCCTGGCCGCAATCCTTGTACGCATCGCCCTGGTCCATGGCCGACAGGTCATAGCCCGAGGTGTAGTTGACCGTACCCGACAGTGCGAAGTTGCCGAAGTCGAAGGTGTTGACCCAGTTGCCCTTCCACTCGAACGTGCCCGAACCGGCCGTCAGGTTGAAGTTGCCCAGCGTGTCGACATAGGTCTGGCGCACGCCGTCCACCGTCGTGCTCAGCTCCAGGATGAGGCTGGCGTTGAGGTTGGTGGTCCAGCGGACCGCGCCGAAGTCGTAGAAGCCGTTGACCCCGAAATCGATGCCCTCCGACTTGATCGTCTGCGCATTGATCAGCTGCGAGCGGACGAAGGCGATCTTCGGCGTCGCGGTGGGGTTGTTGACGTCGACGGCATCCGGGATGACCGTGAAGCCGGCCGGGATCGCGGTGCCCGCATAATAGGCGGCGATGGCGGGCGACAGGTCGGGCGTGGTGATCGCCCCGGTCTTGCGGATGTTATAGTAATCGACCGTGAAGGACAGGCCGCGCACCGGATCGACCTTGATCCCGGCGGTGAAGCTGCGCGACTTTTCCGGGTCCAGATTCTGCGACGCCAGCGTCGTCTGGCCGATCGAATAGTTCGAGATATAGCCCGAGCAGTTGGTCGGCGTGTTCTGCGAACAGATCTGTCCGGCGCCCGGATTGATGCTGTACTGACGCAGGAAGGCATCCGGAATGCTGCTCAGCGACTGGGTCACGTAACCGGTCGTGGGCAGCGCGTTCGCCTCGCCGAAGGAGGGAATGCGGAAACCGCGCGAATAGGTGCCGCGCAACGAGACCTGGCGGATCGGCTTGAAGATCGCGCCGAACTTGGGCGAGAAGGCGCTCTGGCCGCTCGAATAATGGTCGTAACGGCCCGAGGCGTTCAGGGTCAGCTGGTCGAACACCGGCGCATTGACCTCGTAGAAGGCCGACGAAACGGTGCGGTTGCCCTTGGTGCCGAAGGCGTTCAGGCGGAAATAGCGCTGGGTCGGGCCGTTCTCGTCCGAGTTCGCGCTGGGCGCATCGATCGCTTCGTAGAAGATCGAGCCGCCGACCGCGAGGCGAAGATCGCCGCCCGGCAGCGTCATGATCGCCTTGCCCAGGGTGAACTGCGCCTGCAACAGGTCCGAACTGTCGTTGGTGATGTTGGTCGGCGTCAGATAGTTCAGCGTCGCCTGGCTGTTCTGGCCGGGGTTGATGAAGTTGTAGCTGCCGTCCTTGATCACATCGAGCAGGTGCTGGATGTACACATAGCCGTTCTGCTCCAGGCGCAGATCGGTGTGCATCGCGGTCGCGTCGAAGCGATAATCGACATCGTCGAAGATCGTGCCGTTGATCCCGAAGGCGGCGCGATAGACGCGGCTGCGGGTCCGGGTCGATTCGAAGCTGTTCGGCAGCATGCCGACCAGACGCGCGACCTGGCCCGCCGCGGCGAACGGGTTGTTCGGGTTCAGCGTGCCGTTGGTCGCGGTGCAGGCGCCGACGGTCGTGCGCGGGCAGATATAGACCGGCAGCGCCAGGATCGCCGAGTTGGGATCGATCGCGGGCGTGGCGTTCTGCGACGTCGAATATTGCGGGAACAGGATACCGGCGGGCGCATTGGCGCGCAGCACCGTGGGGGTGCCGGTATAGCTGGTCGTCGCCTGCTGGAAATTGACCTGCAGATAGGCTTCCGACGTATCACCGATCTTGGCGGTGAAGCGCGCCGAACCGCCGACACGCTCGATGTCGGGCGTGATGTTGCCGTACAGACGCTGGCTATCGACCTGGCAGACGGTGCCCGGCGCGGTCGCGTTGATCGGCAGCGCCAGTTCGGACGCGGTCGGGTTGTACGGATTGCCGGTGAGGCAGCCCGCCGTCGGGTTCAGCAACTGATAGCGACCGAGCGCCGTCGTGTTGGTCGCATCCGCCGGGCGCACAAAGAAGTTCGGCGTGTTGATCGCGAAGCCATTGGTATACTGGTTGTTGGCGTCCAGCCCGTTGGCGATGTTGTTGGGGCCGCAGACTAGCGAGCCGGTGCGGTCGGAACAGATGCCGCGCTCGTCGCTGCTGTTGTACGGCGACGGCACCTGACGCGCCTTCACGCCCTCGGAGCGATAGTAGAAGCCGCTGATATAGGCGTTATAGCCCTGCTCATCGAGGTCGCCGGTACCGGCGGTCAGCGAGAGGCGCTGGTTGGCGTTATAGCCGCGCTCGGAAATACCGGCCTCGGCGCGGCCCATGATGCCCTTGACCGAACGCTTGGTGATGATGTTGACCACGCCCGCGATCGCGTCCGCGCCATAGCTGGACGACGCACCGTCGCGCAGCACTTCGACGCGGTCGACGATGTCGTCGGGGATGGTGTTCAGGTCGACGAAGTTGCGCGTGCCGTCATCCGACAGCGGATAGTAAGCGGCGCGCAGACCGTCGAACAGGACCAGCGTCGAGTTGGTCGACAGACCGCGCAGCGACACCGACGACGCACCGGACGCGAACGCGCCATTGGCGGTGAACGAGTTGGTCAGCGCCGGGCCGTTGTTCGACGCCAGCGCCTGGATACCCGCCTGCACCGTGTTGATGCCGCGCGCGTCGAGATTCTCGGTGGTGATGGTCGACACCGGCGACGGGCCGACATCGGCGCCGCGGATGATCGAGCCGGTGACGACGATGTCGCCGCCCTGCCCGGCATCGGCCTGTTCGGCCCCCTGTGCGACCTGGGCGTTGTTTTCGGCATTCTGGTTGGCGTCGGGCACGCTCTGCGCCCAGGCCGGAGAGACGAGCGCCAGCGAAAGCGGCGCGACCGTCGCGAGCAGGCCGAGCCTGCGCTGACCGATCCACGAATTGGTCATGTTCATTACCCCTTTTTTCTCTTCCTCCCGGCCTTCTGGCCGGAAGGGTCACCGCTCGCGTGAAAGAAAAATCCCATTTGCTAACGGAATGTTGCTTGATTGAGACGAACCATGGCTCGTGTAAAGGCCAGAAATCAGGGGAAATCATCACAACCGTGCGCCTGTCGCATAAATGACACAAGCACTGTCTCATATGACAGGACCGTCACCCGGACGTCAGAATGACGCGAACATGACGCGCAAATGACATGCAAACGATGTCAGTGTTACTGACATATGTTATGAAATCAAATGGAGAGTATGGGCGAGCGGGTGGATGCCGCTCCCCAAGGGCAGCAGATAAAATCGCCTCCGAAAACGGTGTTAGTTTATTGCCGCTATCTCCCGCGGCGGCACGGATTGACCAAGCAGCGCGATGGCCCGTCCGCAGATCATGACAAGGTGATGACGCCGATCATAACAGCCGGGCATCACGTCGAATGCGAGTGAAACTCCGCTCCGGGGCTATTCGGCCAGCGCGGCGAGCGTCTTCGCTCCCTCGATCTTTCCGAGTGCGACGAACAGATTTTGCAGCATCCGTCGTTCGTCGTCGGCCAGATGCGGGTTCCAGGCATCGAGAATGAGGACCGCCCGCAATTCTGCGCTGTCGTTCCATGCCTCGTGCTCGATCGTGTCGTCGAAGGCGAAGGCCTGCCCCTCGACCCAGGCGCGCGTTTCGCCGCCGACGCGGAACCCGCAGCCCTCGGGTACGATCAGCGGCAGGTGCACGATCGCCCGAACATTGCTGACCCCGGTATGCGCAGGCAGGCGCGTGCCGGGTTTCAGGACCGAGAAGAAGGCGGTCGGCCCCTTCCCCGGAATATGCGCCAGCGGCAGCCGATCGAGCAACGCCATCGTCTGCGGGCAGGCCGCGGCCATATCCGCGTCGCGCACGCCGTAGCGCCAGAGATAGCGGGCGCTCCAAGCCTCGGAATGGTCGAGCGCCGTCCATTTATTCTCCGGGGTCCCGGCCTCCATCGCGACATAGGGCGTGAAACCGCTGTCCGGCCGCGCGAGCAGCGCCTCCAACTCGGCCCGGATCGCAGGCGTCGCCGCTTCCAGCTCGGCGAACCAGGGGAAATGCGTGGGGTCGAAAAACTCGTCGGCAGGCAGGAAGGGGAAATGCACCCCATGGCAGACATTGTGGTAGATCGCCCGCCGCCCGAGCAGCGCATCGACGCACCGATCGAACCGCCGCCGCCGGCTGGCAGGCACACCCCCCCAATCCGGTGCCAGCGCGGCGTCGAGTTGATCGCCGAGCGCCTGTGCACGGGCGGCTATCCGCGCCTGGGCATGAGCGAGCAACTGGTCGAGGCCTGCCGACCGTTCGGGCAGGGACTGCAAGACCGTCGCGACCCCATGCCAGCGGAACTGCGCCTGCGATTCTTCTCCGGCCCGGTCGTGCCATTCGGCCATGCGGACATTGGCCATGACGTGCCGCTGATCGCGGCGGAGCACTTGAAGCAGCGCCTCGCGCTCGCCCGCCACATCGCCCTGGTCGCGCCGCGCGGTCGCCAGGTTCATCCATAGGGGCGGTGCATCGGCATCGCTTTGGATCGCCCGCTCGAACCAGTCGGCCGCCCCCGCCGGGTCGGTCGACAACAGGCTCATCCCCATCGCGTTGCACAGGATCGGATGATCGGCCACCTGCGCCAGGGCCTGTTTCAACAAACGACGCGACCCCGGTCCATCGCCCCGTGCCTGCGCGGCCTGGGCCTGCTGGAGCAACGACATTGCGGGGGCGGGAAGCGGCTGGGTCATGATGCCGTTATGCGGGGGGAACCGGGCGGGTTACAAGCGCCGTCCGCGCTGTTTCGGGGATTAACAGCCTGCGATTCCCAACGAAAAAGGGCGGCCCTTGCGGACCGCCCTTTCCCTTGGCGATTGCGATCGCGAACCGGTCCTTAGAAGTGGACGCGACCCTGAACGCGGAAGCCGCGACCGACCGTGTCATAGGTCGACGGATAGGTGTTGCCGCTGTTGAACGAGGTCGAACCGGCGTTCGATCCGACGATCGGCGGCTGCTTGTCGAGCAGGTTGGTGACCAGGATCGACAACTCGAAATTCTCGGTGGCACGGATGCGCGTGCCGAGATCGAGATAGTTATAGGCCTTGATCCGGTTGAAGTTCCAGACCTGGCCGGCGATCGGGGTGTTGCCCGTGATCGTGCCCGAGAAGAGCGGGGTCAGACCCGGCTCGTACCGGACAGCATCGATATGACGCCACAGCAGCGACAGGTCGACATCACCAAAGGTCAGCGTGGTGCGCTGGTTCCAGGCGAACTTCGGCTGGATGGTCAGACAGTTGGCGCTGTAATAGCCGACGCATTCGCGAACGACCGAGCTGGGCGAGGCCTGGAAGGTATTGCTGTTCGTCCAGGTGCCCTGGAAGTTCAGGTTCAGCTTCGCGAAGCCCAGGTCACGACGGTAATCGGCGGTCAGGTCGATACCATCGGTCGCGATGCGGCCAGCATTGGTCAACGGCTGCGGCAAGCCCGCCACCGTCGCCGACGAACCGCTGAGACGGCCTGTCGTGGTGCTGCGACGGATGCTGGTGCAGGCCGTCGAGGTGGCCGAGGCCGCCGTGATGTTGCCGAAGCAGGCAGACAGAATGTCCGCCGGGGTCGCTTCGGTGATCGCCTGGTTGATCTTGATGTTGAAGTAATCGACGCTGATCGTCAGCCCTTCGACCAGCGTGCGCGGGGTCAGGATGGCCCCCACGGTGAAGGTATCGGCGACTTCCGGACGGATGTTCGGATTGCCGCCGCCGGTGGCGTTGGGCTGGCCCGAAGCCGGGTTCGCGATCGAACCGATCACCGCCGCCGGAGCGCCCTGTGCCAGACAGATCGCCGCCAGATTGGCGTTGCTGGTCGGAGCGGCACCGGCGCACGGATCGACGGTCAGGTTGACCAGATAGGTCGACACCGGCGCGAACAGTTCGCTGATGTTGGGCGCACGAACCGCACGCTGGTAGTTACCGCGCACCTTGAAGTCGGCGATCGGTTCCCAGCTACCGCCAGCCTTCCAGGTGGTGGCATTGAAGCTGGGGTTGCCGGTGGCGTCGATCTTGTAACGCGACTGGCGGATACCGCCTTCGATGGTCAGGTTGCGGAAGAACGGCTTGTCCTCGACCAGCGGGGCGATGACCTCACCGAAGAATTCGGTGACGTTGAAGCCGCCATTGACCGGCAGGACCGCGCCACCCGCGCCGCCCAGTTCGCCCGGAACCAGGGCATAGGCGTCGGGGATACGCTGCGCGCCGTAATCGCGATATTCCGCACCGACCGCGAAGCTGATCGGGGTGGACGCGGCGGGCGAAGCGAAACCGAAATCACCGTTCAGCAGCGCATGGACCTGCGACAGCTGGGTCTTGGTGGTGATCGTGCTCTGACCGTTCAGGAACGCGGCCTGCTGCGGCGTGATGCTGCCCGCCTGACCGAACAGGTTGAGCGGCACGCAGCCATTGGTCGTGACGGTGCAGGTCGTGGTGTTATCGGCATTCAGCGCCTGCTGGACGCGCGAACGCAGCACATAACCCGACTGGGTCTGGGTGTTCTGGCTTTCGCCATAGGATCCGTAAACATCCAGGTTCAGCGACTTGGTCAGGTTCAGGCGGACCCCGGCGGTATAGTCGAACAGCGTCGTTTCAAACTCGCTGACGCGCGGCCCGAGTTCGACCGTACGGCGATAGACTTCCGGCATCGGAATGGCGGCGTTCGCCGCGCAAGCCGCCGCATCGGTGATTCCGGCGGCCGCGCAAAGCTGGCTGCGGATACCCGTCGGCAGATACGGATTGTTGCCCGGAATGGTCAGCGACTCGCCGAAGATGCCCGACGGTGCGATGATGGTCGACACCCGGTTCTTCGAGAACAGCCCGCGGGTATAGACGGTGACGGTATCCGACACGTCGTAATGCGCCGCGCCGTACATGTTGTAGCGCTTAAACGGCGTGAAGAAGATGTTGTACGGGCTGAAATTGAAGTCCTGATAGGGCGCGACCAGCAGGTTGCTGCCCGGATTCACCTGCAGCAGGTCGGACTGTCCGTCCAGGCCGAGCGAGGTCGGCACCGAAGTCGGCGAACCGGCGGCGGCGCTACCGGTGGTCGAGCTGATCGTGTTCGACGAGTAACGGCGATCACCCTGATAGATGGGATCGGCTTCCTGGTAACCGACGCTGAATACGGCATTGCCGCGCCCATCGTCGAAATTCGCACCGATGGTGACGTCGGCACGGAAGTAGTTGCCGTCGCCGCGCTGCGAAATCTGCTGGCTGGCCGAGGCATCGACGCCGGAGAAGTCCGAGCGGGTGACGAAGTTGACGACGCCCGACACCGCATCGGCGCCGTACGAGGTCGATGCACCGCCGGTCAGGACGTCCATCCGCTCCAGCAGGGCGAGCGGAATGTTGTTGAGGTCGGTCTGGCCGCTGAGCCCCGCTGTCGCGATGCGCTTGCCATCGATCAGGACGAGGTTTCGGTTCGAACCGAGGTTGCGCAGGTTGACGAACGACGCGCCGCCATTGCCGTTATTGACCGCCGTGCCGATGCCGGGCACCGCGCCGGGCAGCTGACGCAGCACTTCCTCGGCGGTGTTGGTCTGACGCAGCGTCAGTTCTTCGCGACCAACGACCGCGACCGGGCTCGACGAAACCAGATTCGGGTTGCGGATCAGCGTACCGGTGACGACGATATCGCCCTGGCTGGACTCGCTGGTGACGGGCGTGCCGTCGGTGTTCGTCTGTTGGGCGGCCGGGTCCTGCGGCACGACCTGCGCCTGACCGGGAGCAGCGAAAATACCTGCACCCATCAGCAACGTGGACGCCAGCAGGCGCACGCGAGCATTTGTTTTCATAGACTTAACCCCTTTTGTCGGCCTTGTGACCTGACGTTTTCGACCCGGATTTAACCGGGTGCTGCCATTTTATTACAAAGGCGTTAGAGTCGGTTGCAAACCCAAACCCCTGGATTTGGGCCCATATCTTCAGGTTTATCGTGGCTGTGACATAACCGTCACAGAACGTGCATTAAAATTTCATCAAACCCGCCGGAAACGCACGAAGGATACCGAAGTCGATGAAAGTCCAGATCATTTTAGCGGTTTGCCTATCGTCAGCTGCTGCGGCGCAGCGTATCGACGACCGTTCCAGGACGGTTGACGAGTTGACCGCCTGCCGCGAGGTTCGCGGCGATGCAGCACGATTGCGCTGCTATGATCGTGCGGCGGACGTGCTGGCGAATGCGCGGGCGTCCGGCGACCTGATGGTGCTGGACCGGAAAACGGTCGTGGCGCGCAAGCAACAACGCTTCGGGCTGACCACCCCGACCGGCGAGATGTTCGGCGGTGGCGCGTCCGACGATGCGACCGCGGTGCGCCAACTCGACAGCAAGATCGTCGCGATCGCCCCGGCCAAGGCCTATGGCCGCTTCGACATCCAATTGGCCAACGGTTCGGTGTGGCAGACGCTGGAGGCGCTATCCTTCCCACCCAAGCCAGGCACCGGGGTAACGGTCAAGGAAGCGGCGATGGGCGGCTATCGTCTATCGATCGCAGGCGACCGTTCGGTCCTGACCAAACGGATACGCTAGGCGCACCCGCCGTCGTCGACGATCCTTCACCGCATCGGCCCCGTCACCAGCAGCGGGTCGAGCTTGCGCCCGCGCCATTGCAGGCTCCAGTGCAGGTGCGGCCCCGTCGCGCGGCCGGTCGCGCCGACCGCGCCGATCGGTTGGCCCTGGCGGATGTGATCGCCGACGCGGACGTCGATGCGCGACAGGTGCAGAAAGGCGCTGTTGAGTCCCTGGCCGTGGTCGAGCATCAGCAGATGCCCCTCCAGCGTGAAGGGCTGGTCCGCCGCCAGGATCACCACGCCGTCGGCGGGCGCGCGAACGATGGTGCCGGTGGTCGCGGCGACATCGGTGCCGGAGTGATAGCTGCCCGGCTCGCCGCGATAGACGCGCTGCGCGCCGAACAGGCCCGAGATGCGCCCGGTCAGCGGCCAATGTAGGGTCTGGCGCCAGCCATCCGCACCCGTCGCCTGCGCGCGGGCCGCGCGGATTTGTGCCAGTTCGGGAGAGCGCAGCCGTTGGAACTCGGGATCGGGCACGGGATATTTGGGCAACCGATCCAGCCGCTCGATCCGCCAGGCGCGCGGTGCGATGGCGAGCGGCTGGCGCACCTGTCTCCCGTCGCGCAGAGTCGCGACCAGTTCGGCCGAGGGTCCGGCATCGCGATCGAACCCGGCCAGGAACGCGCCATCGGGGGCGAGCGGGATCGCTTCGCCGTTCAGCGTCACCGATACCGCACCGGCGGGGGCCTGCCCCCGTATCAAGCCCCCTTGGCTGAGTTCCCCGGTCCAGCGGAACGGGGTAAGCGGCACGGCAGGCGGAGCAGCGGGCGCGGCGGCGGATTGCGGCGCGGAGGTCGCAACCGGAGTCGATACGAGCCCGCTCGGCGCGACGCATCCGGCCAGCAGCAGCGCCATCCCTCCGCCGCCCAGCCTCATTGCGGGCTGAGCACCTTGGCGGTCGCCTCCGCATCGGCATAGGCTTCCTGCCGCGCCGCGCTCCAATATTTCAGGTCTTCCAGCGGAATGCGCCGCCCGGTCACCGCGCAGACGACATGGTCGCCGGGCGCCAGCACGCGAAAGCCGTTGGCCATATAGTGTAGCCGCGCGGGGCGATCGGTATTCGACATCAACATATTGGCTCTTTCGAAGGCATCAGAGAAGCGTCGGCTGGTCGGCCTTGGGCTCCCGCTTGGGCTTGTCATAGGTTTTGGGTGCGGGGCGCTCAACCCCGGCCTTCTCCACCGCCACATCGACCGTGCCGTCGCGGAAGCGCAGGGTCAGCGTGTCCGCCGCCCGCGCCGCATCCGCCGAGGACAGGGTCGCGCCGCCCGGTCGCGCGGTGATGCGGGCATAGCCGCGCTCCAGGATGCGGTCGGGGTTGAGCGACTGGACCAGCCGCCAGGTCACGGCCAGCCGGTCGCGCCCGCGCTCGACCTGCCGTTCGAGGATTGCGGGGCGCAGCGCCGCGCCCGCCCGGTCCAGCCCGCCGCGCGCCAGCGTGACCCGCCGCTCCAAGCCCCGGTCCAGCCGCGCGCCCGCTTCGTCCGCCCGCTGGCGCTGCGGCCCCAGCAACTGGTCGCGCTTGGGCAGCAGCCGCGCCATCGCGTCCAGCCGTTCGCGACCGCGCTCGACATAGCGGCGCGCGCAACGCTCGGTGCGCTGGCGATGGCTGGCGACGGTCAGGCGCAGATCGGCGAGCACCGGCACCGCGATCTCCGCCGCCGCCGTGGGGGTCGGCGCGCGCAGGTCGGCGGCATAGTCGCACAAAGTCGTATCCGTCTCATGCCCCACCGCCGAGATGATCGGGATCGAACATTCGGCCACCGCGCGGACCACGATCTCCTCGTTGAACGACCAGAGATCCTCGATCGAGCCGCCGCCGCGCGCGACGATCACCAGATCGGGGCGCGGCACCGGACCGCCCGGCTGAATCGCGTCGAAGCCCTGGATCGCGGCGGCGACCTCCCTGGCCGATCCCTCGCCCTGCACCTTGACCGGCCAGACGATGACATGGGTCGGGCAGCGATCCTCCAGCCGGTGGAGAATGTCGCGGATCACCGCGCCGGTCGGCGAGGTGACGACGCCGATCACCGGGGGCATGAAGGGCAGCACCTTCTTGCGATCCCGGTCGAACAGCCCCTCGCCCGCCAGCTTGGCCTTCAGCTTTTCGAGCAGCGCCATCAGCGCGCCCGCGCCCGCCAACTCCATCCGCTCGACGACGATCTGGTATTTGGACCGGCCGGGGAAGGTGGTCAGGCGACCGGTCGCGATCACTTCCACTCCGTCCTGCGGCTGGAAGGGGAGCGTGTTGGCCGCGCCCTTCCACATCACCGCGTCGATGACCGCATTCTCGTCCTTCAGGCTCATATAGACATGGCCCGAGGTGGCGCGCTTATAGCCGGAAATCTCGCCGCGCAGGCGGACATGGCCGAATTCGCCCTCCACCATCCGCTTCAGCTTCAGGCTGAGTTCGCCCACCGATAGCGCGAGCGCGTTGTCGCCGGCGATCTCCTCGGCTACCAGCCTCGAACTTTCGTCATAGGAATAAGGATCGGGCATGAACGTCCTGCTGCTGGGATCGGGTGGCCGCGAACATGCGCTGGCATGGAAGCTGGCACAGTCGAACGGGTTAGATACGCTCTACGCCGCGCCCGGCAACCCCGGTATCGCGAACCACGCGACCTGCGTGGCCTTGAACGCGACCGATCACGCCGCCGTGGTGGCGTTCGTGAAGGATCACGATATCGGACTGGTCGTGGTCGGCCCGGAAGCGCCGTTGGTCGATGGTCTCGCCGATTCGCTGCGCGCCGAGGCTGTGCCGGTGTTCGGGCCATCCAAGGCCGCCGCGCAACTGGAGGGGTCGAAGGGCTTCACGAAGGACCTGTGCCGCCGCGCCGACATCCCGACCGCCGGTTATGTCCGCGTGAACACGCTGGAGGAGGCGCAAGCCGCGCTGGCGACGACCTTCGGCCTGCCGGTGGTCATCAAGGCCGATGGACTGGCGGCGGGCAAGGGCGTGACGGTCGCCTTCACCAAGGCCGAGGCCGAGGCGGCGATCAACGACCTGTTCTCCGTTCCCGGTGCCGAAGTGGTGATCGAGGAGTTTCTGGATGGCGAAGAGGCCAGCCTCTTCGTCCTGACGGATGGCGAGGCTTTGCTCCCCTTCGGCTCGGCACAGGATCACAAGCGCGTCGGCGATGGCGATACCGGCCCCAATACCGGCGGCATGGGCGCGTACAGCCCGGCCCGCGTGCTGACGCCCGAACTGGAGCAACAGGCGATCGACCGGATCGTCCGCCCCACCGTGGACACGCTGCGCGCCGAGGGGACGCCCTTTTCCGGTGTGCTCTATGCCGGGCTGATGCTGACCGAGCAGGGGCCCAAACTGATCGAATATAATGCCCGCTTCGGCGATCCCGAATGCCAGGTGCTGATGCTGCGGTTCCAGGGCGATCTGCTGGCGGTGATGCTGGCGGTGGCTGAGGGGCGACTGGCCGAACTGCCCGACCCCGCTTTCTCGGACGATCCGGCGCTGACCGTGGTGATGGCGGCGGCGGGCTATCCCGGTACGCCCAAGTCGGGCGGCAGCATCGACGCGATCGACGCCGCCGAGGCGACCGGCGCGGTGGTGTTCCAGGCGGGGACCCGGATGGACGGCGATCGGCTGGTCGCCAGCGGCGGCCGGGTGCTGGCCGTCACCGCCAGCGCAGCCACGGTGGGCGAGGCGCAGGCCGCCGCGTACCGCGCGGTCGACGCGATCCGCTTTCCCGATGGCTTTTGCCGCCGCGATATCGGCTGGCGCGAGATGGCGCGCGAAGCGGACGCTGTGGGAACCCAGGGGTGATCCGATCGATTGGGCTCGCGATCGGGGCTGTGGAACAATAAGGGTGAGGCGATGAACGACACGACGGCAGCAACTGGGGGGGCAGCACCGGCTGAAAGCCTGATCCCCGATGGCGTGGCGACGATCACGACGATTCACTTCGCCCTGCTCGCCATCGTCGCACTGGCGGCGATCGCGGTCATCATCATCGGCATGCGACTGAAGCGGCGGCGTACCCATGCCGCACGGCAGGTGGAGGAGAATGCCCAGGATGCGGGCATGACCGTCCGCGCCCCCGATTCCGCGCCCTTGAGCGAAGCCGCGCTGACCCAGCCCAAGGCGGCACCCGCGCCCGCCCCGGTTCCGTCACCCGCCGCACCGCCGGTCATGCCCGCCCCCGCCGTGCCGGAGGAACCCGTCGCCGCGCCGGAACCGCTCAGCGACGAACCGGTCGCGGCCGCCGCGCCGATGTCCGCCAGTCCGGCGGCGGAGGCCGCTCCCACCGCCGCCGCTTCTGCCGAGCGCCCCCAGGATCAGCCGATCACGCTGCTGAAGGGCCTTGGCCCCAAGCTGACCCAGAAGCTGGCCGAACATGGCATCACCACGGTCGGCGACATGGCGGCGCTCAGCGACCAGCAGGCACAGGCCCTGGATGCGCAGCTCGGGCCGTTCTCGGGCCGGATGGCGCGCGACCGCTGGCTGGAACAGGCGCGCCTGCTGGCGGCGGGCGACCGGGCCGGGTTCGAGGCGGTGTTCGGGCGACTCTGACGGAACGGCGCACGGACTGACCGGTTGAGGCGCGATGACGACGCTCGATCCCCGGACCACCGCGCTGATCCTCATCGACCTGCAACAGGGCATCGTCCCCCATGCCGGGGGGCCACGTTCGGGCGACGAGGTGGTGCGGACCTCCATGACGCTGGCCGACCGGTTCCGCGCGGTCGGCGCGCCGGTGGTGCTGGTCCATGTCGGCTTCACGGCGGACGCCATGCCCAGCCAGAATGTCGACCGCCCCAGCCTGCCCGCCCAGGGCACACCGCCGGAATTCAGTGAACTGGTTCCCGATCTCCGCCAGCCCGGCGATATCGTGGTGCTCAAGCATCATTGGGGTGCGTTCACCGGCACCGACCTGGACCTGCAATTGCGGCGGCGGGGCGTTCGGACGGTGGTGATCGCGGGCATCTCGACCAATATGGGCGTCGAATCGACCGCCCGCTCGGCGTGGGAACTGTCCTACGACATCGTCATCGCCGAAGACGCCTGCGCCTCCCGCTCGACCGAACTCCATCAATTCGCGATCGCGAACATCTTCCCGATGATCGCGCGGGTGGTGGCATCGGGGGATATCGCGCTAGACGGTTGAGGGTGCGTGTCGGGGCGGCATGGTGTCCCGGTCCAGGGCCCATCGCTTGCGAACCGCCGGCCCGATCGTCTCGACCCGGTCGGTCCAGATCAGGCCATCGAAGCCGGTCGGCACGCGCGCAAGGTCCTCGATACGGTCCAGCCGGGTGAAATCGTTCGCGCCCAGCCCGAAGACCGACCCGATCAGCATCACGTCGACGTGCGCCTTCGCCATGCGCCCGAGAAACCGGTTGGGCCAGCCCCAGGCCAGCGCGCGAGTATTCATCGCGACGATGATCGTGCCGTCGCGGCACGCCTGCGGGACATAACCGGTCCACCCGAGCGCGGCATATGTCAGGGTGCATTTCGCGGCCCGTCGATCATGGATCACGGGAACGTCGGGACGCAGCGCCTTCGCCGCCATCGTGGCCGGGGTGTCCGCGAACAAGGCGATGCGGCTCCATGCATCGGGATGCCGCTTGTCGATATAGGATACCAGGTTCGGACCGGCGGACCGACCGTCCTTCATCTGCACCAGGAAGCGCTGCGCCGGGAATGTGCGTAGCGCTTCGTCCAGGGTAGTCATCAGTCCCCGACCGGCACCCCGAAGCGGATAGGTTTTGCCGCCGTCCGCTGTATAGCCATAGCCGACATCCAGCGCCTTCATCCGATCGAAGGGCGTCTTGCCGACAAGTCCCGCTCCGTCCGTGCGGCACTCCAGCCCGATATCATGGAAAAGGATGAATTCGCCGTCCGCCGTTTCGCGTACATCCACCTCGACGATATCCGCGCCCGCATCGATGGCGGCGCGGATGGAGGGCAGCGTATTTTCGATAAGCCGGTGATGCGGCGGCAGGATATGCCCCGCCTTGCAGGCATTGGGATCGTCGGAGTTTCCGTCGAAAAGCTGATGAACGCCACGCTGCGCAACGACGATGGGTCGCCCCGTGGGCGGACTGGCGATCCAGGAGGCGTTCGCCAAATAGATCGACGCCAGGATCGCACCGACACCCCATGCGGCAAGAAAACGACGCTTCATGCGTCCTCCCTAAAGGCTCTTCATCGACCGCCGGAACAGCCGGTCGGAATCGGTCTCTCGCCTTACGCCTCGCTGACCAGCAGCTTGTCGATCCGCCGCCCGTCGAGATCGACCACCTCGAAGCGCCAGCCCTGTTCGACGAAGCTTTCCCCCTCACCCGGCAAATGGCGGAACACCGCCAGCGCCAGCCCGGCGACGGTCGCGTAATCGCGGTCGTCGGGCAGGTCGATGCCCAGCCGGTCGGCCAGCGCATCCGCCGCCATGGTGCCTGCGACCAGCAGCGAACCGTCGTCGCGCTCGACCACGGAGGGCGCCTCGCCGGGATCGGCGTCGGAGGCGAATTCGCCCGCGATCGCGGCCAGCAGGTCCGACGGGGTCACGATCCCCTCGAAATGGCCGTACTCGTCGTGGATCAGCGCCATCGGCACTTCCGCCTGGCGCAGCGCCAGCAGCACGTCCATCGCGTCGATCCGGTCGATGACGACGGGGGCCTTGCGCATCAGATGCTTCAGGTCGAGCGGATCGCCCCGGAACAGCGCCATGGCGATGTCGCGCGCCTGCACCACGCCGACCACCGCGTCGATCGAGCCCTCCCCCACCGGCAGGCGGGTGCGCGGGCTTTCCAGCAGCTTGGCGCGAATCGCCTCGTCGCCCAGCGTGCAGTCCAGCCAGTCGATCTCGGTCCGCGGCGTCATCACCTCACGCACCGGCCGATCGGCCAGCCGCACGACGCCCGAGATGATCGAGCGCTCATGCTCCTCGATCACGCCGGACTTGGAGGCCTCGGCGACGATCAGGTGCAGTTCCTCGGCGGTCACCTGATCCTCATTGTCGCGGTTCAGGCGCAGCAGCTTGAAGATCACGCCGCTGGTCGAATCGAGCAGCCAGACGATCGGCGCGGTCCCGACCGCCAGCCAGCGCATGGGGACGGAGACGAAGGCCGCGATCGGCTCCGGCTTGCGCAGCGCGAACTGCTTGGGCACCAGTTCGCCCAGGATCAGCGAGGCATAGGTGGTCAGCCCGATGACCAGCGCGAAGCCCAGCGTGGCGGCGGTCGCGGCGGGCACGCCCAGCGCCTCCAGCCGCGCCGCCGTCGGCGTGCCCAGGCTCGCGCCCGAATAGGCGCCCGCGATGATGCCGGTCAGGGTGATGCCGATCTGCACGGTCGAGAGGAACTTGCCCGGATCGGCCGCCAGGGTGAGGGCGGCCTGCGCGCCCTTGCGGCCGCTGCGCGCCATCGCCTCCAGACGGGCGCGACGGGACGACACGATCGCCAGCTCGCTCATCGCGAATACCCCGTTCAACGCGACAAGCGCGAGGATGATGAGGACGTCGATCCACGGAAAGGGGGGCAGCGGTGCCATCGTTATGGGGTGCTCATAGCGGGCCGGACAGGGTTTCGACAACTCCCGTCGTCATGTTCCGTTCAGATCGCCTGCGGAACAAGCGCGATCGGGTTCGCGTTTCGGGGTGTGAGACGCGACAAAATAACAAGGGTTATCCGCATGAAGACCTCCGCCAAGTTCCTCGCCGCCGCCGCGCTGTCGGCGCTGGTCGCCACCTCGGCCTGCACGACCGATCCGGAAACGGGCCAGCAGCGCCTGTCGAAGGCCGCGATCGGCGGCATCGGCGGTGCGGTGGGCGGCTATCTGCTGGGCGATCTGGTCGGCGGGCGGCGCGACCGGACCGAGAAGATCCTGGGCGCCGGCATCGGCGGCCTCGCCGGGGCCGGGATCGGCGCATACATGGACAAGCAGGAGCGCGACCTGCGCGCGCGGACCGCGGGCACCGATGTGCAGGTGGTCCGCCAGGGCGACGACCTGCTGCTGAACCTGCCCTCGGGCATCACCTTCGCCTATAACTCGTCGCAGGTGCAGCCGCAGTTCCGCCAGACGCTGGACCAGGTCGCCGACATCCTGTCGCAATATAAGCAGACCTATATCGACGTGTACGGCCATACCGATTCGACCGGCAGCGATGCGTATAACCAGCGCCTGTCGGAACAGCGCGCGGTGTCGGTCGCCGACTATCTGGCGTCGCGCGGGGTGCAGCCCGCCCGCATCGGCACGCGCGGCTTCGGCAAGTCGCAGCCCATCGCCTCCAACGACACCGAGGAAGGCCGCGCCGCCAACCGCCGCGTCGAGATCAAGATCGTGCCGATCCGCGAGGGCGATCTGCGCTGATACCGAACTCATTGAAAGCGGAACGGGGCCGTGCGGAATGCCGCGCGGCCCTTTTTCGTGGGGGTCGTCACGTCACGCTATCGTCATGGCGATGTCAGCCGCGATCGGGCATATCGGGTGTCATTGCGATCATGAGGAGGAACGGCATGGCGGTGCAGGACGCATGGCGTAAGGGGCTTGCCTCCCCATGGGCGCCCGCCCTGCTGACGGGGCTGTTCGTGTTTGCGGGGTTGATGATCTTGGACGCCTGGAACATCGCGCCGCACTCGCCATGGCGCGCGGCGATCCTCGGCGGGGCAAGCGGTTTCCTGGCGACGAGCCTCACGCGCCGCTTGCAGAGGCGGTCATCGCAGAGGTGACCGGCTATCGCCGTGACGCGAAGAAATCGCGCAACAGGGCTGCGGCTTCCCCTTCCCCCATCCCGCTATAGATGTCGGGTCGGTGGTGACAGGTGGGCTGCGTGAAGAAGCGCGGTCCGTGCTCCACCGCCCCGCCCTTGGGGTCGCTGGCGGCATAGTAAAGCCGGGCGATCCGCGCATGGGCGATGGCCCCCGCGCACATCGCGCACGGCTCCAGCGTCACCCAAAGATCGCAATCCTCCAGCCGGTCGCGGCCGAGCCGCGCGGCGGCCTCGCGAATCGCCTGGATCTCGGCATGGGCGGTGGGATCGTGCAGGCGGCGCGGCGCATTGGCGGCGACCGCAACGATCGCCCCTTCCCGCACCACCACCGCGCCGACCGGGACCTCACCCAGCGCCGCCGCCTGGGCAGCGGCGTCGAGCGCGGCGCGCATCGGGGCGGGGAGCGGGAACATCGCCCCTCCCTGCCCCGCGTCCGTCACGCGGGCAAGGGTGGATGAGCGATTCGCTTATTGCGCGTTGTCGGCGGGCTTTTCGACCGAGACGGTGGGCACATCGACGGTCTTCTGGGTTGTGCCGACCGACACCTTGGGCCCTTCGGCGCGGAAGGCCGGGGCCTGGACGACGGCGGGGCGGGTCTGGTCGATGCTGATCCAGCCCATCGCCATGGCGCCCGCCGCCAACAGGAGGACGATGCCGATAAGGACGAGAAAGGCGCGCATGGCTCTGGCTCCAACAGGGTCGTGACCGTAACAACGCACCTTCCGACGACGCGGTTGCACGAGGGCAAGCGGGGAATCGGTTGACGTGCCTGCCGGGACGGGGTATCGGCGCGGCCTTTCCGGGCACTGCCTGAAACCAGGATAACGATCATGTCGCGCATTTGCGAGCTGACCGGCAAGGGCCGGCAGGTGGGCAACAATGTTTCCCACGCCAACAACAAGACCAAGCGGACGTTCCTGCCGAACCTGCAGAACGTGACGCTGATTTCCGATTCGCTGGAGAAGAGCGTGCGCCTGCGCGTCTCGACCCACGGCCTGCGTTCGGTCGAGCATAATGGCGGCCTGGACAACTGGCTGCTCAAGACCTCGGACGATCAGCTTTCGCTTCGCGTGCGTCGCCTGAAGCGCGATGTCGTGAAGAAGCTGGCCGCCGCCAAGACCGAAGCCGCCGCCGCGTAATTCGCGGACGACCGGTTGACGGGTTGAAGCCCGCCGCTCTTCGGAGCGGCGGGTTTTCGTCGTTGGGTTTTTGGGGGTGTGGGGCGCGTTCAGGGCGTGGCCTTCGACTTCGCTCAGGCTGAACGGCGTTTGGGGATCGGAATTTCTACCAACATCCGTTCAGCCTGAGCGAAGTCGAAGGCCAAGGGCAATCCCGCCCGAATCACCGCCGATCCAACCGGAATTTCAGCAGATAGCTGCGCTCCAACAGCGTCTGGTTATCGTCCGACACCAACCACAGGATCGTCTCCCCCGCTTCCCGGGTCACCGCCACGCCCTCGAAATTGTCGTGGATCAACGGCGCGTCGAGTTCGGCGAGCAATTGCCCCCGCGCCGTCCTGCCCGGCGCAACCTCGGCGGCGGGGACGAACATGATTCGGTTCGAAAAGCGGAACGGCAAGCGGAATCGCCGCTCGACGACGATAAGCGACCCATCGGGCAGCGCGGCGGCGTCCGCGACATCGTGATAGGGGGATACCCGATAGGCGAAGGACCGGGGCCGGTGGCGGAGCGGATCGCCCGCGAAGATCAGCCCCTGGCGGCTCCAGCGCCGCGTCTCTTCGCTGCCCCGCCAGCGCGGACGGTCGATCTTCGCCTCTTCGGAAATGGTGACGAATCGGCCATCGGGCATCCGCACGAGCGATTCGGGCCCGCCATTGCCCGGCCAGTCCGCCATGGCCGGGGGCGCGACATAACCCTCCGCCCGCGTGAAGTCGGGGGCGTAGCGCCAGATCTGGTTGAAATTCTCGAACCCCACCCACAGCGTGCCGGTGGTCGGATCGACCGCCAGCGACTCGCTGTCGCGATCCGATTTCAGCCACCCGGTCGCGGGCCCCGACGGCAGATTGTCGAAGCGCAGGCCGTGCGGCTTCCAGTCCGCCCCCATGGCGAAGCGGACGATATTGCCCCCGTCGCTGAGCAGCATGAAATGCTCCCCCGATACGGTCAGCGACGAAAAGCCGCCGAACGCCGGGGACCGACCGGTCAGTTCGACCCCGCCCAGATACGTCAGTGCCCCGAGCCGGTGCCGCGTCGGATCACGCGGGTCCAGCGCCACCCGCCGCGCATCCATTTGCGGCGCCCCTTCATAGAGCGCCAGCCGATCGCGCCCCGCCCATCCCGGCACGAAAGCCAGTATCATCAGGCAGGAAAGCAGGATGCGCATGGCGCCTCATACGCGCTGCGGCGCAGCACGACAGCCTGATTCGCTTCGGGTGCCAGACCGTATCGCTGCCTTAACGAAAGATAACGACGGCATTCAGGAAGCGCTCAATCCGAATCGCCCATTACCGGATCAACGACGACGGACGGGACCGTCGATCGAGAAGTTTCGGGAGTGAGACGATGATGAAGACCCTGACCCTGGCCGCGACCACGCTGGCGATGCTCGGCGGTGCCGTCCTGCCCGCCACCGCCGCGGACGCGCACCGGTATCGGCGGGCGCATCATGCCGATCGCTATGATCGCGGCTATCGCGACGGGGCGGCGGCGGAATATCGCGACAGCAAGTGCCGCCGCTCGGGCACGACCGGCACCATCGTCGGCGCGGTGGCGGGTGGCCTGCTGGGCCGCACCATCGACACGCGCGGCGACCGGACGCTGGGCACTTTGATCGGCGGCGGCGCGGGCGCGCTGGCGGGCCGCGCGATCGAGCGGTCGGGGCGCCCCGGCTATTGCCGCTAAACGGTTAGGGCGGGCGGGCCTGTATCCTGCCCACCCGCCCCAGTCTTCCTCGCGTAGCGTATTGAGGACGGAACGCCGATCTCCCCCACCGGAGGTCGGCGTTCTTGTTGAAGGCATGATATTCCTCCCCTGCAAGGGAAGGAAAGCCAGCCCGCGCTTTTAATACATATGCTGGCCGCCGTTGATCGACAGGGTCGAACCGGTCACGAAGCCCGCCTCGTCCGAGCAGAGGAAGGCGACGCCGCGTGCGATCTCATGCGCCTGGCCCAGGCGGCCGACGGGGATCTTGGCGACGATCTTCTCCAGCACATCGGCGGGGACGGCGGCGACCATGTCGGTGTCGATATAGCCCGGCGCGATCGCGTTGACGGTCACGCCGAATCGCGCGCCCTCCTGCGCCAGCGCCTTGGTGAAGCCATGGATACCCGACTTGGCGGCGGCATAATTGACCTGACCATATTGGCCAGCCTGGCCGTTGATCGAGCCGATATTGACGATGCGTCCCCATTTGCGCTCGCGCATGCCGGGGAACGCCGCCTTGGCCATGTTGAAGCAACCGCCAAGGTTGGTGTCCATGACCTCTTTCCACATCTGGTAGGTCATCTTGAGCAGTGTCCCGTCACGGGTGATGCCCGCATTGTTGACGACGATGTCGACCGGCCCCAGTTCCTCGGCGACCTGCGCGACGCCCGCCTGGACCGCGTCATGATCGGCGACGTCCCATTTATAGGCCTTGATGCCGGTGCGCTCCGAAAACGCCCGGGCGCGTTCGTCATTGCCCGCATAATTGGCGGCGACGGTGACGCCTGCCTCCTTCAAGGCCAGGCTGATCGCCTCGCCGATACCGCGCGTACCACCCGTCACAATCGCGACCCGTGCCATTCAACCTCTCCCATTTTCAGATTGTGGCATAAAATGGGCACGCGCCATCCGCAATGCCCAGGCCGGACCGAAATGGAATATTACGTTACGGCAACCAGCCCTGAAGCTCGCGTTCGATCAATCCGCGCAGCATCGCGACCCCGACCGCGCTATCGTTGAGGCAGGGAAGATAGGCGAAATGGGTGCCGCCCGCGCCTTCGAAGCTCTCGCGGCCCCGGATCGCCAGTTCCTCCAGCGTCTCGATGCAATCCGCCGAAAAGCCCGGCGCGAGGATCGCCACCTTGCGGATGCCGCGCGCAGGCAGCGCCTCCAGCGTCACGTCGGTCGCGGGTTCCAGCCACTTGGCCCGCCCGAATCGCGACTGGAAGGCGACCAGCAACTCGCGGCCCTTCAGCGTGTCGGCCATCGCGTCCGCCAGCAGGCGCGCGGTCTTGCGGCAATGACAATGATAGGGGTCGCCCAGTTCCAGCGTCCGCTGCGGCATGCCGTGGAAGCTGGCGACGATCGCCTCGGGCTCGAAGTCCAGCGTGGCGAGTTGCGTCTCCACCTGGGTCTTCAGCGCGTCGATATAGAGCGGATCGTCATAATAGGGCGGCAACGTCCGGATCGCGGGCTGCCAGCGCATCGTGGCCAGATGCGCGAAGGCGCGATCGTTGGCTGTCGCGGTCGTCGCCGCGCAATATTGCGGATAGAGCGGGGCGAGCAGGATTCGCTCGCATCCCGCATCCTTCATCGCCTGCACCCGCTCGGCGATGGCGGGGCGGCCATAGCGCATCGCCCAGTCGACCATGACACCCGGCCCGAACGCGTCTTTGAGCGCCACCGCCTGCGCCCGCGTGATCGCCGCCAGCGGCGAGCCGTCGTCGGACCATACCAGCGAATAGGCGTGCGCCGACTTCTTGGGCCGGGTGTTCAGGATGATGCCGCGCAGGATCGGTTGCCAGAGCAGCGCCGGAATCTCGATCACCCGCCGGTCGGACAGGAATTCGCGCAGATAGCGCTTCACCGCGCGCGGCTCGGGCGCCTCGGGCGTGCCCAGGTTCATCAGGAGCACGCCGATCTTCGGGCGCGGCACAGGGACATGGTCGGGGGGCAGCATCAGGCGGACAACTCCATCGGCAGGCTTCGTATCCGTGGGAAGCCGGGCAGGGTGGCGAGCGCATTGGCGATGGCGGGCGCGACCGGCGGCACCGCCACCTCCCCCACCCCGCCCGGCGCTTCGTCGGAGGCGATGAGTTCGACCGTGATGTCGGGCGTATCCGCCAGACGCGGCAGCCGGAGCGCGCCCAGCCGCACCGGCTCGGCAAGTCCGCGCGCAAAGCCGATATCCGCGCCGAACAGATGGGCGAGCCCGAACAGCAATCCCCCCTCGATCTGCTGGCGGACCAGATCGGGGTTCACCACCCGCCCGCAATCGACGGCGGCGACCAGCCGGTCGACCACCGGCCGCCCGCCCTCGCCCCGATGCGCCTCGGCAAGCACCGCGACATGGCTGCCGCGAAAGCCGTGCGCCGCGACGCCCTGCCCGCTGCCCGCACCCCCGCCTTCCCACCCGCCCAGCGACGCGGCGGTGGACAGGCAGCGCGCCAGACGGGGCTCCCCGCCCAGCATCCCGATCCGCCACGCCAGCGGATCGGCTCCCGCCCGCGCGGCGAGTTCGTCGATGAAGGATTCGCGGGCAAAGACATTGGCGACATGGGCGCCGCCCCGGACATGCCCGGTCGGGATGGGCAGGTCGGCGACATGATGTTGCACCGCCAGCGCAGGGATCCCATAGGGCGGCACCGCGCCGCCCATGGCATAGGCGTCGCCCCGCCCCTCTCCCCGCATTCCCCAGCGTGCAGGCCCGCCCGGCATCACCCGCCGCGCGAGATCGGGGCCGGTCGAAGGCGTCGCGATCCGGCTGCGCCAGCCGGCGATCCGCCCCTGGTCCACCCGCGCGGTCAGCCGGGCGAGCGCGGGCGCGCGAAAGGCGTCCCGGCGCAGATCGTCGGCGCGCGACCATTGCAGATTGACCGGGCGCTTCAGCTTCGCGGCGATCGTCGCGGCCTGCACCGCCGCCTCGGACTCCAGCGCGACGCCGAACGAGCCGCCGATCGGCATGGGGTGGACGATCACCCGGTCCGGTGCGATCCCCACCGCCTCCGCCGCCAGCGCGCGGACCTGTGCGGGCACCTGGGTCGGCACCCAAAGTTCCAGCCCACCGTCACGCCACGCCGCCACCGCCGCGCGCGGCTCGATCGCGGCATGGCCCCCGACGCCGATCCGATAATGCGCCTCAACCAGCCCGCCGCCCTCCAGCGCCTCGGCCACGTCCCCGCGCGCAAAGGCCAGCCGCCCCTCCTCGCCCAGCGCATGGTCGAGGCTTTTCGCGATTCCGGCGCTGCTGACCCCCGGCCCCCGGCTCACGGCCTGCGGAGCCGCCGCGTCCAGCCCCTTCTGCGCGATCCACCAGCTCGCGGCGGCGACCGCGACCCATTCGTCGCCCTCGATCACATCGACGACGCCAGCGACCTTCATCGCGGCATCGCGGTTCAACCGGATCGCCCGCACCTCACCCAGCGGCGCGTGGCGGATCGCGACATGCACCATCTCGGGCAAGCGGATATCGGCGGTGAAATTGGCCGAGCCGTCGATCTTGGCGGGCGAGTCGAGTCGGGGCAGATCCGTCCCCGCCAGCCGCCCCGCGCCCCCGCTGCCCAGCGGCAGGGGTTCGGGCACCGTCTCGCTTACCGCCGCTTCGGCCAGTTCGGCGAAGCGCAACCGCCACCGCCCATCCGTGATGAAGCCGTCCTTCGCCTCGCACTCGGTCCAGTCCACGCCCCATCGGCGTGCGGCGGCCTGCGCCATCAACGCGCGCGCGGTGGCGGCGGCGGCACGGGCGGGCCTCTCGAACATCCGGATGGTGCTGGAGCCGCCGGTCAGCATCACCGTGTCGCGCCGCAGCCATTCGGTGCGCAAAGCCTTCGGCATCCGGTCGAACGCCCCCTCGAACAGCGAATCGACGCCGACCGGATTGGCGTAGAGCGAATTGATCGGGGCGGGCTCGACCGCGACCGTCCGCCAGTCCGCGCCCAGTTCGTCGGCGACGACCTGGGCCAGTGCGGTGACGACGCCCTGGCCATGCTCGGCCTGCGGCACCGCGACAGTGACGATCCCGTCGCGCCCGATCTTCAGCCATGCGCCGAACGCCTGCTCGCCCGGATTGACGGTCAGATTGGGCCCATAAGCACGCGGCCACAGGCTCCAGGCGACGAGCAACCCGGCCCCGGCACCCCCGCCAATGAGTATGTTGCGCCTGCTGAACTCCATCACGGGCGAGCCTTAACGTCGAAGGCCGGTCAGGCAAGCCGGGGGTTTCGCTGTGTGAAAGCGAGCGGGTCGATCGTTCGAAGGTTTCTGCGCGCGGAGGCGCAGAGGACGCAGAGAGGGGGCAGCCGCACCGCCATCCCGCCCTCTCAATCGGGAGACTTCTTCGCTCAAGATGAGCAGATCGGCCTCGCGGTCGGACCGAACACCTCTGCGCCCTCCGCGCCTCTGCGCGAACCCAAAATCTTCGCGACTTCGCGGCTTCGCGTGAATCCAATTGGGCGACCGTTATCGCGTGGCCTTCGACTTCGCTCAGGCTGAACGGAAGTTGGGATGCACCCTGACTTCGTTCGCGCTGAGCGACGTCGAAGCGCACGTTCCGCCCCCGAACCCATGGTCTTGGTGTTGACGCGCGACCACTCTATGGAAGCCGGTCAGAGATAAGGGAAACGCGCTTGATCCTGCCCATGCTCGCGGCCGCCACCGGCCATATCCGGTTCGAGGATCTGGGGTTGCACCCGGATGTCTTCTCGATCGGCTTCTTCACGCTGCGCTGGTACAGCCTGGCCTATATCACCGGCATCCTGTTCGGCTGGTGGTATCTGGGCAAGATGCTCGACCGGCCCGGCGCGCCGATGTCGCGGGCGCATGCCGACGACCTCGTCTTCTACGCCACGCTGGGCATCATCCTGGGCGGGCGGATCGGCTATGTGATCTTCTACGCGCCCGAGATGTTCCTGCACCCGCTGCACATCGTCCGGCTGTGGGATGGCGGGATGAGCTTTCACGGCGGCGCGGTGGGGACCGGGGTCGGCGTCATCCTGTTCGCGCGCAAGCACAAGCTCAACTGGCTGCGCATCCTCGACTATCTGGTCTGCACCGCGCCGGTCGGTCTGTTCCTGGGGCGGCTGGCCAATTTCGTGAACGGCGAGCTGTGGGGCAAGCCGTCGGACGTGCCCTGGGCGATCGTCTTCCCGCGCACGGTGCCCTTCGGCCTGCCCGATCCGGCACGCCATCCCAGTCAGTTGTACGAAGCGGGGCTGGAGGGCCTTGTCCTCTTCGCGGTGATGAGCTTCGCCTTTTGGCGCACAAAGTCGCGCTACGATCCGGGCAAGCTGTCGGGGCTGTTCCTGCTCGGCTATGGCATCGCGCGCTTCATCGTGGAGTTCTTCCGCGAACCCGATCAGCAGTTGCGCGCCTTCGCGCAGATGACCGGGCTGCATATGGGCCAGTGGCTGTGCGTGCCGATGATCCTGGGCGGGCTGTACCTGATGAACTCGGCCAAGGCGCGGCGCGTGCGGGTGGAGCCGATCGCGGGGGCCGACAGCGTCGCCTGATCCCCTTGCGGCGGCGGGGCATGGACGGCAGAGCGAAGGACATGACCAACCCGTTGATCCCCCCCGCCGATCACAAGCCCGAGCCCGAGGACGCCCTGCCCGAACGGCTCGCCCGCGCCATCGCGCTGGCCGGGCCGATCCCGGTGGCGCAGTTCATGGCCGCCGCCAATGCGCATTATTACGGCACCCGCGATCCGCTGGGCACCGGCGGCGACTTCACGACCAGTCCCGAGATCAGCCAGATGTTCGGCGAGCTGGTCGGCCTGTGGTGCGCCGACCTGTGGGACCGCGCCGGGCGGCCCGAGATGCACTGGGTCGAACTCGGGCCGGGGCGCGGCACGCTGGCCGCCGATGCCGGGCGGGCCATGGCCAAGGCGGGGTTCACGCCCAGCGTGCATTTCGTCGAGACCAGCGCGACGCTCCGCACCGCGCAGAGCCAGCGTGTGGCCGAGGCGACATGGCATGATTCAGTCGAGACGCTGCCCAACGACCGCCCGCTGATCGTCGTCGCCAATGAATTCTTCGACGCATTGCCGATCCGCCAACTCGTCCGGCGCGGGGACGGCTGGCACGAGCGGCTGGTCGCCGCGCAGGACCTGCTCTTCCTGCCGATCGCGGGGCCGCCCGTCCCGCCCGAGATCATCCCCGAACCACTTCGCGAGGCGGAGGCCGGATCGGTGATCGAGGTGTCCCCCGCCAGCGTCGCGGTGATGCGAACGCTGTCCGCCCGGATCGCCGCGCAGGGGGGCGCCGCGCTGATCGTCGATTACGGCTATGAAGGCCCCGCCATCGCCGACACGTTGCAGGCGGTGCGCGGCCATGCCTATGCCAATCCCTTCGAGCGGCCGGGGGAGCAGGATTTGAGCGCGCATGTCGATTTCACGACGCTGGCCGCCGCCGCGCAAGCCGCCGGGCTCGCCGCCTTCGGTCCCGTCACGCAGCGCGACCTGCTCGGCGCGCTGGGGATCGACCAGCGGACAGCCTCCCTCGCCCGCGCGCATCCGGATCGCGCCGACTCGCTGCTCGCCGATCGCAACCGGTTGATGCAGGACATGGGGACGCTGTTCCGCGCGCTGGCGGTCACCCGGCCCGACTGGCCCGTGCCGGCGGGGTATGGCGAATGATCGACTATCGCGATGCCCGGCCGGGCGATGGCGAAGCCCTGGCCGCGATGGCGGCGGCGGCGTTTACCGAGACCTTCGGCCATCTCTATCCGCCCGCCGACCTCGCCGCCTTTCTGGACGAAGCCTTCGGTCCGCAAGGCCTGCCCCGCCAGATCGGCCATCCCGATTTCACCATCCGCCTCGCGATCGAGGGCGATGCGATCATCGGTTTCGCTAAGCTGGGCCCCGTGGGCTTCCCCGGCGATTGGCCCGAAGATGCGATCGAACTCTATCAGCTTTACGTGAAGGCCAGCCATCTGGGCGCGGGCGTCGGCCCCGCCTTGATGGACTGGGCCATCGCATCGGCCAGGGCGCAGGGGGCCAGCGAACTCATCCTGTCGGTCTATGTCGACAATCACCGGGCCAAGGCCTTTTACGCTCGCTATGGTTTCGTCGATATTGGCCGATACGACTTCCCGGTCGGCGACACGATCGACGAGGATCGGATCATGAGGCTGTCGCTATGAGCGTCGAGGCGATTCGGACGCCGTTGCTGGAGTCGGCGGCGCATGGCTTTCTCGGGCGGCACGGCGGCGTCTCGGTGGGGATTCATGGCGGGCTGAATGTCGGGCTGGGGTCGGAAGACGATGCCGATGCGGTGGCCGAGAATCGCCGCCTGGCGCGCGACGCCGTGCTGCCCGGCGCGCGCCTCGTCACCTGCTACCAGATTCATTCGGCGGAGGCGGTGACGGTGCTGACGGCGCCTGAGGACGACATCCGCCCGCATGGCGATGCGCTGGTCACCGACCGTCCGGGCCTGTTGCTGGGCATATTGACCGCCGATTGCGCACCGGTGCTGTTCGCCGATGCGCAGGCCGGGGTGGTCGGTGCCGCCCATGCCGGGTGGAAGGGCGCGTTCGGCGGGATCACCGACGCGACGCTGGCCGCGATGGAGGCGCTGGGGGCGCAGCGTGACCGCATCGTCGCCGCGATCGGCCCGTGCATCGCGCGCGCCAGCTATGAGGTCGATGCCGCCTTTCTCCGCCGCTTCGTCGAGCCCTCGCCCGAGAATGAGCGTTTCTTCGCCGATGGCCGACGCGCCGATCATTACCAGTTCGATCTGGAGGCCTATGTCGCCCACCGCCTGGCCGAAGCCGGGGTCGGTCGCGTCGCCGCGCTGGGGGAGGACACCTATGCGCAGGAGGACCGCTTCTTCAGCTTCCGTCGCGCGACCCATCGCGGCGAACCCTCTTATGGCCGCCAGATTTCGCTGATCGGCCTCGGCTGAGCCTCGCCAAAGCCGTTCGCCGCGCTATCCTTGGGGCATAGCCGCCGACCGAGCGGCACCATGTCCCAAGGAGACCGCAATGCCGACCGAATCCGATCTGACCGGCGTTCCGCCCCAAAACCCGGCGACGACCGATCGCAGCAGCGACGCGACGAGCATCGGCGACCGCAAGCTGAAGCCCGCCACCCTGATGATGGGGCACGGCTTCGACCCCGTCCTGTCGGAGGGGTCGCTCAAGCCGCCGATCTTCCTGACCTCGACCTTCGTCTTCCCCAACGCCGCGGCGGGCAAGCGCCATTTCGAGGGCGTCACCGGCAAGCGCCCCGGCGGTGCGGACGGCCTGGTCTATTCCCGCTTCAACGGGCCGAATCAGGAAATCCTGGAGGACCGCCTCGCCATCTGGGACGAGGCGGAGGATGCGCTGACCTTCTCCAGCGGCATGGCGGCGATCGCCACCCTGTTCCTGTCGATGGTCCAGCCGGGCGACGTGATCGTTCATTCGGGCCCGCTCTATGCCGCGACCGAAACGCTGATCGGCCGGATCCTGGGCCGGTTCGGGGTGAAGTGGCTCGACTTCCCCGCAGGCGCGACGCGCGAGGAAATCGGCGCGGTGCTGCAAAAGGCCGCCGCCATGGGCCGGGTGCCGCTGATCTATCTGGAAAGCCCCGCCAATCCCACCAACGCGCTGGTCGATATCGAGGCGGTGGCGGCGGCGCGCGACGCGGCCTTCGCCGATGCGGACGAAAAGCCCCCCATCGCGATCGACAACACCTTTCTGGGGCCGCTGTGGCAGCGTCCGCTGAAGCACGGCGCGGACCTGGTCGTCTATTCGCTGACCAAATATGCGGGCGGCCATTCCGATCTGGTCGCGGGCGGCGTGCTGGGGTCGAAGGCGCATATCGCCACCATCCGGTCGATGCGCAACACGATCGGCACCATCTGCGATCCCAACACCGCCTGGATGCTGCTGCGTTCGCTGGAGACGCTGGAATTGCGGATGAGCCGCGCGGGCGAGAATGCCGCCAAGGTCTGCGCCTTCCTCCGCGATCACCCCAAGGTCGAGCGGGTCGGCTATCTCGGCTTTCTCGCCGACACGCCGGGCCTGGAGCGGCAGGCGGATATCTATCGCCGCCACTGCACCGGCGGCGGATCGACCTTCTCGCTCTATCTCAAGGGTGGCGAGGCGGAATCCTTCCGCTTCCTGGACGCATTGCGCATCGCCAAGCTGGCCGTCAGCCTGGGCGGGACCGAGACGCTCGCCAGCCATCCGGCGGCGATGACGCATCTCTCGGTGCCGGACGAGCGCAAAGCGGCGCTGGGGATCACCGACAATCTGGTCCGCATCTCGATCGGGGTCGAGGATGCCGACGACCTGATCGCCGATTGCGAACAGGCGCTGGCGGCGATCTGAAGCTTCGGGGGGACGGCCCGTCCCCCCGATTCAGACGGCGGCGAGCGCGGTATAGAGCCGCGCGGTCAGTCGGCCGAGCGTGGCGCGGAACAGTCCCGGATCGTCCAGCCCCCGCGCCAGCACGACCGCGCCCTGAATCCCGCTGACCACGTCCTGCGCCAGCACCGTCGCGTGGCTCTCCGCCACGCCGCCGCGCACCAGCAACGTCTGGAGCGCGCCGATCCAGCGCCGGAAATAGTCCGCGATCCGCTCGCCAAAGGGATCGCGCGTCGCCCCAAGGCCCCAGAACCCGATCAGGCAGGCGCGCCGCCCCGATTCGAAATAGCGATCCACCGCGACCATCATCGCATCGATCCCGGCGCGCGGATCGTCCGCCGCTTCCAGGGGAGCGAAGACCGCACCCTCGAACCACGTCGCGACATCGTCGAGCACGGCGACGGCCATCTCCTGCTTTCCGCCGGGGAAGAAGTGATAGAGGCTCCCCCGCCCCAACCCGGTCGCCGTGCCGATCAGCGAGAGGCTGGCCCCCGCATAGCCATGTTCGCGGAACACCTCCGCCAGCCCCGGCAGCGCGTCGGCGCGCTCGGCGATCAACCGCGCCACCGCTAAAGCCCCAGATCGCTCAGCGAGGGATGATCGACGGGCCGTGCCCCCAGCGACCAATGGAACAGCCGCGCATCCTCCCCGATCGGCAGGTCGTTGATCGACGCGATCCGGCGGCGCATCCGCCCATCCTCGGCGAAATCCCAATTCTCATTGCCATAGGAGCGGAACCACCGGCCCGCATCGTCATGCCATTCATAGGCGAAGCGAACCGCGATCCGCGCGCCCTCCTGCGCCCATAGCTCCTTGATGAGGCGGTAATCCCGCTCCCGCGCCCATTTGCGGCGGAGAAATTGAACGATCTCCTCATGACCGGTGACGAATTCGGCCCGGTTCCGCCATTGGCAGTCGGGGGTGTAAGCCTGTGCCACGCGCTCGGGATCGCGGCTGTTCCAGGCGTCCTCCGCCGCGCGGACCTTTTGCGCGGCAGTGTCGGCGGTGAAGGGCGGCAGCGGCGGGCGCATCGTCATGATCCTCTCGACCGATCAAATATCTGTGTATCGATCGGTACAGGCGACCTGCGACGCGGGCAAGTGATCGGGTCAGAGACGCTTGAACATATAGGTCGTTGTGTGGAGGGCCCTGCCATCCGCGTCCCAGGCATAATCGGGGATTATCCCCGCCACCTCGAAGCCGAGCGAAGCGTAGAGCGACTGGGCCCGATCGCCGCTTCGCGTGTCGAGCGTGACCAGGCTCTTGCCCATCGACCTTGCTCCATCCAGGGCGACGCCCATCAGGCTGCGCCCGATCCCCAACCGCCGGGCCGAGGGATGAACGATCATCTTCGCGATCTCGCAGCGATGGGGCTGGTTGGCGGGCATGGCCGTGAGCAACTGGACCGTGCCGACCAGATCGCCATCGCGTCGGGCTCCGAACATCCGCCGCCGTCCGGCGGACAGTTCCGGCGACACCTGATCGCGCCAGAAGCGGGCGGACTCCGCGTCGGCCATCGGGGCCAGGAAGCCGATCGCCGCGCCCTCATTCACGCTGTCGGACAGGATGCCGGTCAGCGATTCGATCCCCTGTTCCACCGCCCCGGCATCGAATTCGGTGATGATGACCGCCATGATCGTCACACCATCGCGATGATGTAGCGGGCGCCCTCCTCCGCCGTTCGGAACGACGAAGCACCTTGGAGGCGATAGCGCACGCAGTCGCCAGGCAAGAGGTCATATCCCATGCCGTCGACGGTAAGGTTCAGCATCCCCTCCAGCAGAACGAGGTGATGCTCATGGCCCGGAAAGGCGGGACGTTCATAAGCGATATGCTGATTCGGTTCGATCCGGCCCTCGATCATCTCCAGGGACAGTTGCCCGCTAGGCGGCGACAGGGCCCGGCGGGTAAAGCCCTTTCCCGCATCGCGCCACAGACTTTGGTCGTCATGGCGGATCAGAGGCGGAAAGCCCGGCTCCAACGGGGCGAGTAGGCGCGACAGGGGCATGGCATAGGTGCAGGCCAGCCGCCCCAGCGTTTCGGCAGTCGGGCTGACCTCGGCATTTTCGATTCGCGACAGGGTGGCCCGACTGATCCCGCTCGACGCGGCCAGTTCCTGGAGGCTGAGATTCCGTTCCGTTCGAACGAATCTCAAATGGTCGGCCAAGGCACGATGGGATGATGGCGAATCACTCATATCCGGGATTTAATCCCGATATTGAGATGTGGCTATCGTCGATATTGGCCGGGTTTGTCGCTGCCGGTGACGTCATCACCTCCATCCCCTGCGCCGACAAACGAAAAGGCCCGGCGTCGCATCGCTGCAACGCCGGGCCCTGTCGCCCGAAAAGGGATGGCTTAATCAGACGAAGGGATCAGCCTTCGTTCTGCAGGTTGACGGCGGCATATTTGCCGCGACGATCGACCTCGATCTCGAACTGCAGGCGGTCGCCCTCGTTCAGCGAGCCCATGCCGGCGCGCTCGACGGCCGAGATGTGCACGAACGCGTCGGGCTGGCCATCGTCGCGCTGAATGAAGCCGAAGCCCTTCATCGCGTTGAAGAACTTGACCGTGCCGGTCGCCTTCTCACCGGTCAGCTGACGCTGCGGAGCGCCGCCGAAGCCGCCAGCGGCACCGCCGCGCGGGCCACGATCACGGTCGCCGCCGAAGCCGCCTTCACGCGGTTCGCGGGGAGCGCGGTCCTGGACCGGGAGCGGCTCGCCCTCGATCTTCAGTTCGGTGGCCGAGATGCGGCCGCCGCGATCGACCAGGGTGAAGCCGAGCGGCTGACCCTCGGCCAGACCGGTCAGGCCCGCCTGCTCGACGGCCGAGATGTGGACGAACACGTCCTCGCCGCCGTCATCGCGCACGACGAAGCCGAAACCCTTCTGCGCGTTGAAGAACTTGACGACACCGGTGCCTTCGCCAACGACCTGGGGGGGCATGCCGCCACCGCCGCCACGACCGCCGCCGAAGCCGCCACCGCCGCCACCACGGAAACCGCCGCCGCCGCCACCGAAGCCACCGCGGTCACCACCGCCGAAGCCACCACGGTCGCCGCCGAAGCCGCCGCCACCGAAACGGTCGCCGCCGCCGAAGCCGCCACCACCGAAGCGGTCACCGCCGCCGAAGCCGCCGCCACCGAAATCGTCGCTGCCGCCGAAATTGTCCCGCTTGTCGCGACCACGCGTGCCGCGATTGCCCCGGCTACCTCTATCGAAACCCATAAGCCCTGTTCGTCTTCCCGGTTCGCCCGCAAATGCTATCCTCAAGAACCGTGCGCCGGACGAAGAGCGCGGGTCTTTCGGCGCCAAACCTTTTGCGCCTAATTGCCAGTCATAACGCAAGAGCCGACGCATCGCGAACGAAATCTCGCGAATGGCTCTCGCTTCGGCGCGAACGAGGCAGAATGCGTCGGAATTGTGGCCAAAACTCCACAACTTCCCCGAAACCATGATGCACGATCGGCCCCGAGTCGAGCGATCGCGGTTGAGGCTTTCGGCATCGCCCGCTAGGGCAGAGGGCATGACCGTTCATCTGCACGAAGAAGACATTCCCGCCGATCTGTTCGCGCCCGGCGCCTCGATCGCCGTCGATACCGAGACGATGGGCCTGATCACCCCGCGCGACCGACTGTGCGTCGTCCAATTGTCCGATGGCGGCCCCGACGAGCATCTCGTCCGCTTCGGCCCCGGCAGCGACTATGCCGCGCCCCATCTGCGCGCGCTGCTCGCCGATCCGGCGCGGCTGAAACTCTATCATTTCGGGCGGTTCGATATCGCGGCGATTCGCCACTATCTGGGCGTGGTCGCCGGGCCGGTCTATTGCACCAAGATCGCCTCGCGCCTGATCCGCACCTATACCGACCGCCACGGCCTGAAGGAACTGGTCCGCGAACTGCTGGGCGTCGAACTGTCCAAGGCGCAGCAATCTTCCGACTGGGGCGCGCCCGAACTGACCGACGCGCAGCGCGAATATGCCGCCTCGGACGTGCGTTACCTGCACCGGATGAAGGTGGAACTGGACAAGCGCCTGATCCGCGAGGGGCGAATGGAACTGGCCCAGGCCTGTTTCGATTTCCTGCCCGCACGGGCCGAACTGGATCTCGCGGGCTGGCCCGAGGTCGATATCTTCGCCCACGCCTGATCCGGCCGGTCCAGGAGCCCCGCCCATGTCCGAGATCGCCGATCGCGTCCGCACCCAGCGCCAGCACTGGGCCGCGCCGGGCAGCCGCCACGACCGGTTCGTGACGCTGGCCCGCTGGATGCTGCCCAGCGCGATCGGCGTGCTGACCGCCTTTCTGGTCATGGCCCCGGTCTATTCGTCGAGCGAGGTGTCCTTCGTCCTCGACAAGAAGAAGGTCGAGGTCGCCAGGGAACGGTTGAAGATCCAGGCCGCGCAATATCGCGGCGTCGACGACAAGGGGCAGCCCTTCTCGCTCGACGCGGGCTCGGCGATCCAGCGGAGTTCGGCCGAACCGGTGGTGCAGCTCAACAAGCTGGCCGCCGCGATCCGCCTGTCGGACGGCCCTGCCACGGTCAGTGCCGATTCGGGCCGCTACGACATGCGCACCGAGCAGGTGAAGCTGGACGGGCCGCTCGATTTCAAATCGGCGGGCGGATACGACCTCCGGACGCATGACGCGACGATCGATCTTCAGCAACGCACGCTGGAATCGGGCGGCGCGGTGACGGGGCGCGTGCCGCAGGGCACGTTCAGCGCCAACAAGCTGCGCGCCAACCTGGAGGATCGCACCGTCCGGCTGGAAGGCAACGCACGCTTGCGCATCGTACCGTAAAGCACGAAATAGCCGATCATGCACAAGTTCTTCGCCGCGACGGCTCCAGCCCTTCTCGTTTTGGCAGCCTCCGCCGCGGCGCAGACCCGGCATGACAGCCGCGCGCCCGTCGATTTCGGCGCGGACGTCATCGAGTTGCAGGACAAGGCGAATCGCGGCGTCCTGTCGGGCAATGTCGTGCTGCGCCAGGCGGAGATGACGCTGACCGCCGCGCGGATGGTCATCCACTATACCGGGCAGGTGATCGGCGGAAAGCCGCAGGTTTCGCGGTTCGAGGCGTCGGGCAATGTCGTCGTCAAGCGGCCCAACCAGACCGCGCGGGCCAATTACGGCATTTACGACCTCAACCGCCGGGTCATCACCATGCTGGGCAATGTGACGCTGACCCAGGACGGCAACACCGTGAACGGCGGTCGGCTGACCCTGAACCTCGACACCGGTCGCGCGGTGATCGACGGATCGTCGGTGGCGGGCGGCGCGTCCTCGGGCAATGGCGGCACGGTCACCCGCGCGCCGTCGGGCCGGGTCACGGGCACCTTCTCGGTCCCGAACCGCAACTGACGCGTGACGGACGGCGTGTCCTCGCGCTAACGTCCCGCAACACAGGAAGAGACTGGCCGATGGACATGGACACCCCGATTCGCGAGGCGAGCGACCGCACCAGTCCGGTGGCGGAACCCCCGGTCGCGAACGGGCTCCAGGTGGTCTCGATCGCCAAGAGCTATGACAAGCGCACCGTCCTGACCGATGTGTCGGTGTCGGTCGGGCGCGGGGAGGTGATCGGGCTGCTCGGCCCCAACGGCGCGGGCAAGACGACCTGCTTCTATTCGGTCATGGGGTTGGTGAAGCCCGATTCGGGCCGCATCATGCTCGATGGCGAGGATATCACGGGGCTGCCCATGTATCGGCGCGCGATCCTGGGCCTGGGATATCTGCCGCAGGAAACCTCGATCTTCCGGGGCCTGTCGATCGAGAAGAACATCCTGACCGTGCTCGAACTCGCCGAGCCCGATCCGGGCGAGCGGGCGCGCAAGCTGGACAAGCTGCTCGAGGAATTCGGCCTCACCCGCCTGCGCGCCGCGCCCGCCATGGCATTGTCGGGGGGCGAGCGTCGCCGGGCCGAGATCGCGCGCGCGCTGGCCGCCGACCCGTCGATCATGCTGCTGGACGAGCCGTTCGCGGGCATCGATCCCATCTCGATCGCCGATATCCGCGATCTGGTGAAGGACCTGAAGCGGCGCGATATCGGCGTGCTGATCACCGACCATAATGTCCGCGAGACGCTGGACATCGTCGACCGTGCCTACATCATCTATGACGGTCGCGTGCTGTTCAGCGGCTCTCCCGAGGAACTGGTCGCCGACGCCAATGTCCGTCGCCTTTATCTGGGCGAGGGCTTTTCGCTCTGATCCGATGACCACGCGCCGCCGCTCCATTTTCCTCGATGGTCCCGGCGCGAACCGGAGCGCGGCGGCATGAGCCTGTCCCCGCGCCTCGACATTCGCCAGTCCCAGTCGCTGGTGATGACGCCGCAGTTGCAGCAGGCGATCAAGCTGCTGACCCTGTCCAATCTGGAGATCGAGGCGTTCATCGCCGAGGAGGTGGAGAAGAACCCCCTGCTCGACGCGACCGCCGTCCGCGAGGTGGCAACCCCCGAGCGTCCCGAACGGGAGGCTCCGGCCGGCGCCGACGAACTGGTCACCGGCACCGCGCCCGCCGAGGATCGCGGCCTCGACCTCGACTATGCGACCGAAAGCCATCAGCAGGACAGCGTGACCGATGGCGGCACCGGCCCGGATGGCGGGCTGTCGCTGAACGGCGGATCGGGCGGCGGCGGGTTGGGCGGCGAGGATGGGCCCGACTGGGACGCGCTGCCCGACGACGCGCCCAGCCTGGCCGAGCATCTCGAGGCACAGGTCGCGCTGATCCTGTCCGGGGTCGAGCTGACCATCGCCGCGCATATTATCGATCAACTCGACGAGGCGGGCTATCTGACCGTGCCGCTGAGCGAAATCGCCGAGCGGCTGGGCGTGCCGCTGGCCCGCGTCGAACGGGTGTTGACCGTCGTGCAGAGCCTGGACCCCACCGGCGTCGGGGCGCGCGATCTGGCCGAATGCCTGGCGCTACAGGCCAGGGAGGTCGATCGTTACGATCCCTGCATGGCGCGGCTGATCGCCAATCTCGACCTGCTCGCGCGGGGCGATCTGATCCGACTGAAGCGCATCTGCGGGGTCGATGACGAGGACATGGCGGACATGATCCGCGAGCTGCGCGGCTATGACCCCAAGCCGGGCTGTCGCTATGGCGGCGAACCGAGTCAGGCGGTGGTGCCCGACCTGTTCGTCACGCGGATCAAGTCTGGCTGGGGGATCGAACTCAACACCGCCACCCTGCCCCGCGTGCTGGTCAACCGGCGTTATTATCAGGAGTTGTGCCACGGTCCGCAGGACAGGGGGTCGAAGGCGTGGCTGGCCGATTGCCTGGCCAGCGCCAACTGGCTGATGAAGGCGCTCGACCAGAGGCAGCGGACGATCATCCGCGTCGCGACCGAGATCGTGAAGCAGCAGGAGGCGTTCTTCCTCCACGGCGTCGCGCATCTCAAACCCCTGACCCTGGCGCGCGTGGCCGAGGCGATCGGGATGCACGAATCCACGGTAAGCCGCGTGACCAGCAACAAATATCTCAGTTGCGCGCGCGGGCTGTACGAACTGAAATATTTCTTCACCAGTGGCATCGCGGCGGCGGACGGCGGCGATGCGGTGTCGGCGGAGGCGGTGAAGAGCGCGATCCGGACGCTGATCGCGGGCGAGGGCGCGAAGATCCTGTCCGACGACACGCTGGTCGAGCTGCTCCAGGCCAAGGGCTTCGACATCGCCAGGCGCACGGTCGCCAAATATCGCGAGTCGCTGGGCATCGGCAGTTCGGTCCAGCGCCGCCGCGCCCGCGCCTTGAGCGGCTGACCACGCGCTTACCTTGTTACGTCGCCATGGTGTATTATATTATGGATACACCGTTATCGGAGGTGCCGGTCGATGGGCAAGAAGAAGCAGAAGAAAAAACAGAAAAAGGCAACGCAGGAAGAGCAGGCGGCTCCCCATGCGCCATCGTCCCTGCACCGCGTGGGCCAGATTCTGCTCGATCAGGCGCGTAGCCCGATGGGGCGGCAACTCATCGCGTCTGGCCTGGTGGTCGCGGCGGCCGCGCTGGCACGCGAAACGACGCGCCCGACACCGGAGGACGCCCCGCCGACCGAGCCTCAGGACGACCTTCCCCGTGATCCCGCGCCATCGACGCCGGATATCGGCGCGTTCGCGGGCCTCGCCCTGTCCGCACTCGACCAGTTCATCCGCCGCAAGACGCCGGAGGACAAGGCGTAAGCATTCGTCTTCTGAGCAAGGCTTTGGATCGAAGCGCATTCTTGCACTTCGATCCGGTGCCCAACTTATCTTACAGATGCCATATCAGCCGATGCAAAGAACCCGGCCGGCGCGCACGACTGACTATTGCCGATCATCGAACAGGAATCGATCGGCCATGACGGTAAGCGGGGGGAGCGAAGCGATCGCTCAACCCCCGGCACCGACGCGCGATGCCGGTCTTTCCGGCGGCTTCCACTCCTGCTTATCTTTATATTGAAGCGCGGCGATGACGGCAGCCTAGGCCCAGTCGCACCGGATGCATAGCAAAAAAAAGGCTGGTCCGAGGACCAGCCGTGAAAGTTTTTAGGAGAGGATGCCTGAAAGGCCCATCCTCTTTGGCCGATGCCGACGATTAACACAAATGCAAGCTCATCAATTTTCGTTGCGTTTTTTGCATTCACGCCGTGATACGCGTGCTTTGTATCAGCCGCTCCGCATCAAAATGCTCACAAATGAATTAACTTTCATACAATACTAACATGGACTAAGATTTCTGTAGGGCCAGACCACACACTTCCGCCTGTATCGTCCTGACCGATTTGGTTTTATTCCAAGTTGTCCACTGCCCGAAATCTTCATGAAATGAGTTTCAAAAAGAGAATTTACTGTCGTTTTGGATAATTTTTGGACGATCGGCTCAATCGGGCGGTTGACGTCTCGTATTTGACGGTTAGGTCAAGCTGAAAATAACAGGAGCGTATCATGGCCGACGACCCTATCGATGTGAATGCCGTAGAACTGGCGACCGAGTTGACGATCGCATGGTTGGGTAATCCCAACACCCGCACGTCTTCCGAAGAGGTTCCGGCGTTCCTGAACAAGATGCACGAAACCGTGTCTTCGCTTCTGGGCAGCACGCCGCAGACGACCGATATCGAAGCGCCGACGGAATATGTTCCCGCGGTTTCGGTTCGCAAGTCGCTGGCTTCGAAAGATCACATCGTCTCGATGATCGACGGCAAGCCCTACAAGACCCTGCGCCGTCATCTGGCGACTCATGGTCTGACGCCGGAAGAATATCGCGAACGCTATGGCCTGAAGCCGGATTACCCGATGGTCGCCGAAAGCTATTCGGAAAGCCGTCGCGCGATGGCCAAGAAGATCGGCCTGGGCCGCAAGCCGGGTCCGCGCACCGCCGGTGCCGCGCGCAAGCCGCGCAAGGGCGAAGGCGCCGCCGACGCCGAATAGGCGCGCGGCGATCACCCGATCGCGAAAAGGCCCCGTCGAGACTCGTCGCCCTTCTCCCAAGGTTACGAGGATCGGCGGGGCCTTTTTTCTTTGCGTTTATAAAAACATGGCAGGGGTGCCACCGCATCCCTTGTTTGGGGATGTTGAGTGTAGGCCCGCGCTTGACTAACCACGGACATTCCCAAGGCGATCGATCCCGGTATCGCGATCGTCCCGGCCGCTCGGGAATACGGGGGACAAGCGGGCATGAAACGGTTTTTCGGATGGGCGGCGGCATCGGCTCTGGCGGCTTGCGGCGATGGCGGCGGCGGCTCCGCCCCGATCGTACTTCCGGCCCCCACCCCGACGTCCGGCCCCTCGGCCAGTACGAATTATCCCAGCTATAACGATCTGACGCGCAGCTATACCGCCTTCTCGGATGTTGGCCTCGACGTTCGCCGGGGCCTGATCACCCAAGACGTGGCGGGCCAGCCCTCCGCAACGATAGTGGTTTCCAACCTCTATCTCGACGCCCAATTGTTTCCGACCGATCTGCGCACGACCTGGAATCATTCGGGCGATGCGGACACCGTGCGCGTCGACTATGGCCGGGTCAGCAGTCCCCTCTTCACCGCAGCCGACCGGAAGGATGTCGACGGATACCGGATCTACGGCAAGTCCGATCCGACCGCCGACCGCATCCTGGTCGGCCTGCCCCCGTCGATGCAGCAGAAATATGTCACGCGGGTCGCCTGGGAGCGTCTGGTGGGCCAGAGCAGCGTCGACGGCAGGCCCGTGCGTGTCATGCAATATTCCTCCGCCTTTTTCGGGGCGACATCGAACAGCGAGGATCTGTTCGACCGCAAGGCACGCGCGATGCGGGCGGCGACCCTCGCCCTGAACCCCAGCTATGAGGGGGTCGGCACCATCTGGTATCCCAGCGCTCCCAACCCCGGCTTTACCCCGGAAGGGGGCAGTACGATCGCCCATAGATCCAATTTCGGGCTCTTTCAGGTGATCGAGTTCGATGACACGGTGCAGGCGACCGTCAACTTCAACGGCTTTCGCGGTGGCCCGACCCCGCGCTCCTTCACGATGGTCGGCAAGCTCGACCGGACGACGGGTATCTTTACCGCCGACGTCACCGACAAGACCGATTACAGGGGCAGGATGCGCGGGCGGCTCTATGGACCGGAGGGCCGCGAGGCAGCCTTCGTGTTCCAGGCGACCAGCGTGGCCGATGGCGTGACGGTCACCGGCGATTATGTCGGCCACTGGATCTACTGACCGCCGGTAACACCCTCTTACCGCCCGAAACCGCCCTTGCGATAGAGCAGGGTGATCGCCACGCGGCGGTTGCGCGGGTCGGCGGGGTTGTCCGAGATCATCGGCTCGCGATCGGCGACGCCCTCGATCCGCTCGAACCGCGACTCGGGGATGCCCCCGGCGGCCAGGCGGCGGCGGGTGGTCTCGGCGCGGCTGGAGGACAGCATCCAGTTGTTCATCGCGCGCGGATCGCCATAGGGCACGGCATCGGTGTGCCCGCGGATCATGATCGTATTGGGCAGGCCGGAGATCGACCGCGCGATGGTGCCGATCAGCGCCGAGGCCTCGGGCTCCAGTTGCGTCGTGCCGCTGGCGAACATCGAGTAATCGGCATTGTCGACCAGATCGATGCGCAGCCCGTCCTGGGTCGGGATGAAGCGGACCTGCCGCGCCAGCTTCTTGAGGCCCGGCGTCGTCTCCATCTTCTGCTGGATCGCCTTTTGCAGTTCGGCGAAGCTCTTGCGATCCTGTGCCATGGCATTGGGATTGCGCAGCGACCCCTTGTCGCCGGTCCCGGCCTTCTCGCCGCCCTCCCCCGAAACCTTGGGCACGATAAGCTGGACGACACCGTTGCTGCCGCTCTGCCGCTCGCCAGCCCCCGGCCCACCGTTCAGCGCGCCGCCGCCGATCCCCTGCGACCGGGTGTCGAGCAGGGTCGGCGCGAAATAATCGGCAATGCCCTTGCGCTGCTTTTCGGTCGTCGCACCCAACAGCCACAGCAGCAGGAAGAAGGCCATCATCGCGGTCACGAAGTCGGCATAGGCGACCTTCCACGCGCCGCCATGATGCCCGCCATGACCATCGGCGATGATCTTCTTGACGATGACGATCTTGGGCGGCTCGTTCTTGCCATGCGGTGCGCGCGCCATGGTTTAGCGGCCCCGCAGGCCGTCGAAGACTTCGGCGAAGCCGGGCTGGTCCTTGTGCTTGATGCCCGAACGCGCCGCTTCGATGACCAGCGGCTGGGGATGGCCATAAAGCGAGGCGATGATGATCTGCTTGACCACGTGATAGATGGCCGCATCCGCGTCGATCACCTGCTTCAACCGGCCCGCGAACGGATTGACGATGCCGTAGGCGAGCAACACGCCCATGAAGGTGCCGACCAGCGCCGATCCGATCATCCCGCCCAGCACGCTCGGCGGCTTGTCGATCGAACCCATGGTCTTCACGATGCCGAGCACGGCGGCGACGATACCCAGCGCGGGCAGAGAGTCGGCCAGGCTCTGGAGCGTGCCCTGCGGCCCCTCCACCTCGTGATGATGGGTCTTGATGGCATTATCCATCACCTCCTCGACCGCATGCACGTCGAGCGTGCCGCTGGATACCACGACCAGCCGCAGCGTGTCGGCGATCAGGTTGACCAGCGTATGGTCGGCGACCAGGCGCGGATATTCGGCGAAGACCGAGGAGGACTTGGGGTCCTCGACATGCGGCTCCAGCGCGATCGGTCCTTCGGTGCGCAGCATCTTCATCAGCTTCGAGACGAGGAAGATGACGTCGAGATAATCCTGCTTCTTGTATTTGGGCCCCTTGAAGATCTTGCCCATCGCGCCGCCCAGCGCCTTGAGTTCGGCACCGGAGTTGCCGATGACGAGCGCGCCGACGGCGGCGCCGCCAATGATGAGCATCTCATGGGGAATCGCCTCGAACACGGGCCCCAGCGCGCCGCCAGTAATGGCGAAGCCGCCGAAGACCATGCCGAGCAGTATGACAAGGCCGATGGCAGGAAACATGGTGAACCGATTCTCCAGCAGGGACCGGCGCGAAGGCCGTCAGGTGTCTGGATTAACCGGATTTGGTCACCATAGGGTTACCGCGCCGGAAAGGATGGGACGGCCAGCGCGATTATTTCAGATAGTCGAACAGCGACAGGCCCGACAGCTTGGTGAAGCTGGCCTGGGTCGCCTGGAGCACGGTCATCGTCTGTTGCAGCTGCGCGATATTGCTCGTGATGTCGGCGTCCTCGACATTGGATCGCAGCGCGGCCCGATCGGTGCTGGCGGTATCCAGCATCGCCTGTTGCAGCTCGACGCGCGTCTCGCGCGCACCGATCGAGGCCTGGACCGCGCCGACATTGTCGTTGGCGGCGTTGAGCTGGTCGATCGAATTGCGGATGTCGGCGCTCGATCCGCCCGGCGTCTTCAGCGCGGTGATCAGGTTGTTCAGGACCGCGAAGGTGTCGTTGCTGCCCGACTTGAACACGCGTTCCGCCCCGACCGTGATCTCGACCGTCTGGTCGCGGTCGATCGGCACGGCGGAGGTCTTGGGAGCGGCATAGCTATAGCTGCCGTTGACGTTCCGCACCGCGTCGGTGCCGTCGACCGTGCCGAACAGCGGCTGGCCGCGCACGTCCCGGGTGTTGCCCAGCGACACGAGCTGGTCGCGGATCGCGCTCAACTGGTCGCCGATCACCGAACGGTCGTAATCGTTGAGCGTGCCGTTGGCGGCCTTGGTCGCCAGTTCGACGGCGGACTGCAACTGCTTGCCGATCGAACCCAGGGTGGTGTCGACCTGCTGGAGCACCGACTTGGCGAGCGACAAATTGCTCTTGTAGACGGCGGCATCCGCATCGGCGCGATTGAGCTGCGCGACCTGTGCCGAGGCGGCGGCATCATCGGACGGCTTGAGCAGTTTCTTGCCCGTCGCGTTCTGCGTCATCAGGTCGTTGGCCTTGCTCTGCAAGGCCGTCATGCGCCGCGTCGCGCTGTCATACAGGGTGGAGGTCGAAATCTGCATCGCCATCACCGAATCTCGAGAATGGATTGGAAGGTCTCGCGCGCGATCTGGATGACGCGGCTGGACGCGGAATAGGCCTGTTGGAAACGCATCAGCGACACCGCCTCATTGTCGAGCGTGACACCGGTCGATCCGGTCAGCGCGGCATTGGCCCCGTCGCGGATCGCGGTCTGCGCATCGGCGATGGTCTGCCGCTGCTTCAGGGCGGAGGCGTTTTCGGTGATGACCTGGGTGATGCGGGCCTCGAACCGGCCGCTGTTGCGCGCCGATTCCAGCGCCGCCAGATTGTCGGTGTTGCGCGGCCCCTGTCCGTTCGCCGCCGCCGCGATCTTCGATGCGTCGGTCAGCGCGACGGTCATCGACGCGGTGCCCGACGTCAGGGCGAACAGCGCGGTGCCGGTCGCGCCATTGGCGTCCTGCCCCTGGCCCTGGATCGTGTTGACCGTGTCGGTGAAGTCCTTGGCGACCGCATTGAAGCTGTCGCGCATCGCCGCGATCCGCTCCGCCCCGTCGAGCATCCCGCCGATCGACCCGCCGGAGGGGACGACGTCGGTCGCCTTGCCCTGCGACACGACGGTGAAGCCGACGCCGCCGCCGGTCTTGCGGGCATAGCTGACCGCGCCCAGCGTATCGGGCGAGGCGAGGATCGGTCCGGCGCGATCGCCGATCCGCACCGTCGCGCGACCCAGTTCGTCGGTCGTCACGTTGATGTCGGACAGCTCGCTCATCTGCGACAGGATCTGGTCGCGCTGATCGGCCAGTTGCGCCGAGGCGGAGGTGCCCGCCTCGGTCCGGGTCAGGCCGTCATTGACCTTGCTCAGCGACAGCGCGAGCGAGGACAGGCCTTGCGCGGCGTCGCGGGCCTGGCCGTCGAAATCGGCCTCCATCGCATCGAACGCCTTGTCGGTCGCGGTAAAGGCGAAAGCCGCCGAATTGGCGGCTTCGAGCATCGTGGTGCGCAGCGCGGTCGAGGTCGGGTCCGCCGCCAGCGCGCGGGAGGCGGTGAAGAATCCGGTCAACCGGCTCGACACCTCGTCACCCGTCATCACGTCCTGGATACGGTTGAGCCAGACTTCGCCCGTTTCGGTCCGCTTCAAATCCGCCGTCGCCGACCGCACCGCCGCCGAGGCATAGGTGTCGGTCGCGCGGACGATCCCGGTGACGGTCACGCCCGCCCCGGCGGACAGCCTGCTGCTGGTCACCCCGCCCGAGGTCGTAACCTCGCGCAGGCCGACCGAGCGACGCGAATAGCCGTCCGTGCCGGTGTTGGCGATATTCTCGCCAACCGCCGTCAACGCGGTCTGATACGCCCGCACGCCCGAAGCGCCGATGGAGAGCAAGTCGCTCATACGACTCGGCCTACGTTACCCGTGGTTAAGATCGGGTTTCGACTGGGCGAGAAACGTCGTGACCGCCTTGCCGATTCCCATCGGAGCATGTTCGGCCATGGTCTGTGCCACCTGCTGGTCCTGCATATCGCGGAACGTGTCGAGCGCCTTGGACTCGAACAACGTGTCGCCCAGCTTGGTCTGGCGCATCGCCTTCAGCATCATGCCGTTGAAGATCGCCTCGAACTGGGTGCCCGCCTTGTCCAGATTGGCGCCGTTCGACAGCCGCTTGGTATCGGTGGAAACCGATCCGGTGATGGGCGAGGTCGAGGGAGTGGCGGAAATGCTCTGGGTCACAGGACGATCAACTCCGCCTTGAGGGCACCGGCTTCCTTGAGGGCTTCGAGGATCGCGACGAGGTCGGACGGGGCCGCGCCGATCGCGTTCACCGCCTTCACCACATCGGCCAGCTTCGGGCCGGGGTTGAGGAGGAACATCGGGCGACGCTCCTCCTCGACCGAGACGCCCGATTTCTGGGTGATCGCGGTCTGGCCGCCGCTCAAGGGGCCGGGCTGGCTGACGCGCTGATTCTCGTCGATCTTGACGGTCAGCTTGCCGTGCGTGACGGCGGCGGGGCCGACGCGGACCGCCGAATTGATGACGACGGTGCCGGTGCGCGCGTTGACGATGACCTTGGCCGAGGGTTCGGCGGAGGCGACGTTGAGATTCTCGATCTCCGACATCAGCATGGCGCGAACATCGGCCCCCATCGGTGCGCGGACCGCGACCGACACGGCGTCGATCGCCTGCGCGGTGCCCATGCCGAGCCGTCCGTTGATCGCCTGCGCGACATTCTGCGCCGTGGTGAAGTCGGCGCGCGCCAGGTTGAAGGTCAGCGAGGGCGCGGTGTCGAACCCGGTGGCGACGGCGCGCTCGACGGTCGCCCCTTCGGGAATGCGGCCGGTCGAGGGGACGTTGACCACGATCTTCGACCCGTCCGCGCCCTCCGCGCCCAGCCCGCCGACCGCGAGGTTGCCCTGCGCCATCGCATAGATCTGGCCATCGGCACCCTGGAGGGGCGTGAGGATCAGCGCGCCGCCGCGAAGCGACTTGGCCTTGCCCATCGACGAGACGGTGATGTCCAGCTTCTGCCCCGGCTTGGCGAAGGGCGGCAGTTCCGCCGTCACCATCACCACCGCGGCATTCTTCATGCCCGGATTGGCATTGGGCGGCAATTGCAGTCCGAAGCGCGAGACGACGGCCTTCAGCGACTGGACGGTATATTCCAGATTGTCGTCGCCCGTGCCCGGCAGACCCACGACGATGCCGTATCCGGTCAACTGGTTGGTGCGGATGCCCTGGAACCCGCCCAGATCCTTGATCCGGTCGGCGGAAGCCGGGGCCGCGATCGAAAGGGCGGCGAGAAGCGCGAGGAGGAAGCGGATCATGGTCAAATGCCTCAGAACGGACTGACGGCCTGGAAGAAGCGGCTGAGCCAGCCCTGGCGGCTGGCGCGGGCGACGTCGCCCTTGCCGGTATAGGCGATCTGCGCATCGGCGACGCGGGTCGAGGGGACGCGGTTGTCGATGCCGATATCGGCGCTGCGGACCAGCCCCTTGATCTGGATGAACTCGTCACCCCGATTGAGCGTCACGCGCTTCTGCCCCTGGACCAGCATGGTGCCGTTGGGGAAGACCTGCGCCACGGTCACGCTGATCTCACCCGACAGCGAGTTGGACTGGTCGGCGGCGCCCGAACCGGTGAAGTTGCGGCTGCCGCTCATCCCCACATCGCTCGACTTGAGCAGCGATCCCAGCGGCCCCGTGGTGGGCGGGGTCAGGCCGAAATCCCCCTTGGAGCCCAGCTTCGACCCTGCCGACTTGGACGCGGCGGTCCGCTCGACGAGGACGATGGTCAGCGGATCGCCGACCCGGCGCGCGCGCCAGCCCTCGTACAAGGCGGCATAGCCGTCCGACGCCTGGAAGATCGAGCCGGTGGGCGCGGCGACCGGCTGCGCCGGAACCGCCATCGGGCGCGTGGTGGTGAAATCCTCGACCGGCTTCTTCTTGCCGAACAGGCTGGCATGGGCGGGCGCGGGCGCCAGCGCGGCGGCGACCAGCACACCGGCGGCGGCGGTCAGCGCCAGCTCGACGCCATAGGCCATGCGGAAGGCGGGAAGGCGCATCATCACAGATTCTGGTTCGCGTATTGAAGCATCTCGTCGGTCGACTTGATCATCTTCGAGTTGACCTCATAGGCGCGCTGGGTTTCGATCATGTCGACCAGTTCCTCGACGACATTGACGTTCGAGCCCTCCAGCATCCCCTGGCGAATCTGGCCGCGCCCCTCGAGCCCGGCGACACCCATGTTCGCCACCCCCGAAGCAGGGGTTTCGGTCAGGTAATTGTCGCCCTTGGACTGGAGGCCCGCCGGGTTGGGGAAGTTCGCGATCTGGATCTGCCCGATCTCGGCAGGCGCGGTCTGGTTCGGCAGCGTCGCGGAAACCGTGCCGTCGGTGCCGATCGTGACATTGGTGGTGCCTTCGGGGATCGTGATCCCCGGCATCACCTGATACCCCTCGGAGGTGACCAGCAGCCCTTCGGCCGAGCGCGAGAAATTGCCCGCGCGAGTATAGCCCAGCGTGCCCCCCGGCATCTGCACCTGGAAATAACCCTCGCCGTCGAGCGCCATGTCGAGGCTGTTGTTGGTGGTCTGCATCGGCCCTTGCGTCGCGATGCGCGCGGTCCCCTGGATGCGGACGCCGGTGCCCAGGTTCAGGCCGGTCGCATATTTGCTCTCGGTCGAACTGGCCGCGCCCGGTGCGGTGACGACCTGATAGGCCAGCGTCTCGAACGCGGCGCGGTCGCGCTTGAACGCGGTCGTGTTGACGTTGGCCAGGTTGTTCGAGATGACCCGCATACGCATATCCTGGGCATCGAGCCCGGTGCGCGCGACGTGCATGGCGGCGGAAGACATGTCTTTCTAATCCTCAGCTCGGCAGCCGCATCAGCGATGCGCTGTTCTCGTCCATCGACTTGGCCTCTTTCATGAGGTTGGCCTGCACCTCGTAACTGCGCTGGTTCTCGATCATGTCGACCAGCGTCTGGGTCATGTTGACGTTGGAGCCTTCCAGCGCGCCGGACTGGACGGTCGCGTCCATATCCTGCGGCAAGGCGCCGCCGCCCTTCACCCGCAACAGATTGTCCAGCCCCTTGACCGTGGTCGAGCCGCGCGTGTCGGCCAGCTTCAGCCGGTCGATCACCTGCGGCTGGGTGTCCGGCCCAGCGCCCAGCGGCACGATCGACACCGTGCCGTCGGGCGCGACGGTCAGCGAATTGTACTGCGGCACCGTGATCGGGCCGGTCTGGCCGATCACCGGATAGCCGTCGCCGGTCTGCATCACGCCGCTGGCGGTCACCTCCAGGTCGCCGCGCCGGGTATAGGCCTCGGACCCGTCGGGGGCCTGCACCGCCAGCCAGGCGGTGCCGGTGGCGATGGCGACGTCCAGCGGGTTGCCCGTGTGCTGCACCGTGCCCGGCGCGCGGTCGGCGTCGGTCACTTCCTCGGCGGTGGGCATCCGCGCCTCGAACGCTGCGCCGCCGCCCTTCAGGTCGATGCGGTCGAACACGACCCGGTCCGAGCGAAAGCCGATCGTCGAGGCGTTGGCCATGTTGTTGGCGATCGCGGTCTGCGCCGCCATGTGCGCGCGCAGGCCCGTCGCCGCCGTATAGACCAGCTTGTCCATCGCTGCTCCCCGTTACCCCCGTGCCGCGCTTAGCTGCGGATGTTGAAGATGGTCTGCGAGATCTGGCTGGACGTATCGAGCGCCTTGGCATTCGCCTGGAAATTGCGCTGCGCCGCGATCAGGTTGACCAGTTCCTCGGTGATGTCGACGTTGGAGCCTTCCAGCGTGCTCGACTTGATCGCGCCGTACGTGCCTTCGCCCGCCGAACCGATGACCGGATTGCCCGACAGGCCGGTCGCCTGCCAATAGCTGTCGCCCGCCTGGCGCAGGCCCGGCATGTTGACGAAGTCGGCCAGCGCGACCTTGCCCAGCTTGGCCGTCTCGCCATTGGAGAAGGAAGCGGTGACCAGGCCATCGTCGCCGACCGACACGCCCGACAGGATACCGATCGCCTTGCCGTCCTGCGAACGCGAGGCGACGGAGAAGACCGAACCCGCCTGGGACGAACCGGCATAGTCGATCGACAGCGGCTGCGCCGTGGTCGAGCTGTGCGAAGTGAAGGGGTCGAAAGCGATCGCCTTGGCCGGCGCGGTCATGTTGCCGTTCTTGTCGAAGGTCATCTCGACGGGATCGGTCGAACCCCCGACCTTCAACTGCTGATCGTCGACGAAGCTGTACACCTGCCAGCTGCTGCTGCCGTCCGCGGGCTGGATCTCCTTGCCGTTGGCGTCGAGGGGCAGCGGCTTGCGGACATAATAGTTGGTCAGCGTCATGGCGTTGCCCGCCGAGTCGTAGATCTTGGTCTGGGTGGTGTTGTTGTAGGTGCCCATGTTCGACCGGTTGAACGCCACGGTCGGCGCGACCGCCGATCCCGACAGGTTCAGGTCCATCGTCACCTTCTTGGTCGGAAGCGGCAGGCCGCTGGTCGCGGGAAGCCGAAGCGCGGTCAGGCCATCGACCCCCGTCGCGGTGACGTTGCCGTCGCTATCGACCGGCAGCACCTGGAGGCGACCGCCATTGGCGTCGGTCACGTAGTTCTGTTGATCGACCTGGAACGCGCCGTTGCGGGTATATTGCAGCGGCCCCTTGCCCGGCGTCTGCACCGCGAAGAAGCCGTCGCCCGAGATGGCGAGGTCGAGCGCGTTGGACGAGCTGTTGTAATTGCCTTCCTTGAACTCCTGCCGGTTCGACTTGACCACCGTGCCGGAGCCGACCTGCTTGGTCGGATCGGTCGCGAAGTTCGACGCCATCACGTCGGCGAACTGGGCATGGCTCTTCTTGAAGCCGTTGGTCCCGACATTGGCGATGTTGTGCGAGATCACGGACAGGTCGGTCTGCGAAGCCTGAAGACCGCTGAGCGAGGTATAGAAGGACATGGGCGGAGTACCTTGGTGAGGATGGGGGTCAGCCGACCGAGCGGACGGCGGCGAGGTTGATCTGGCCGAGGCCGGCGACGGTCAGGACGGGATCGCCGCTGGCGGGCATCGACACCGACTGGACGGGCGCCCAGACCAGCGGGCGGCCCGACACCGCGGCGACGCCGTCATTGGCGTTCAGCGTGACGGTGAAGGGGCCGCTGCCCGCATCCCCGCCGGTATCGGTCTTGCCGTTCCAGTCGAAGCTGGCGGTGCCCGCCTTCTGCGCGCCCAGCGACAGCGTCTTGAGCGGGTTGCCCTGCGCGTCCGAGATCGTGACCGAGACGCTCGCGGCGGCCTGGTCCAGCTCGACCGCACCCGCGATACCGCCGCTGGTCCGGCCATAGGCGACCGATCCCGGCGTCAGCACGGTCTTGCCGACATAGCTCATCGCGTCGGCCTTGGTCGTGCCGTTCAGCTTGGTCGCGATCGCGGACAGGGTGGTGTTCATCTCGGAGATGCCCGCCACGCTGGAGAATTGCGCCATCTGGGCCACCATCTGGGTGTTGTCCATCGGCGAGAAGGGGTCCTGGTTCTTCAACTGCGCGGTCAGCAGCTTCAGGAAGGAGGACTGGTCGAGCGTGTCGGACTTCTTGGCGGCGGTCGTGGTGGACGACGCGCCGCTGGCGGCCCCGGAGCGGCGCACGCCCAGCGCATCGAGCGTGGAGTCCATGGTGGTGGAGATCGTCATGATCAGCGGCCCAGCTTGAGGGTGTCGAGGATCAGCGACTTGGCCGTCTGCATCACCTCCACATTGTTCTGATAGGTGCGCGCCGTCTCCATCATGTCGACCAGCTCGCGGGTCTCGTCGACGGCGGCTTCGTAGATATTGCCGTCCTTGTCGGCCAAGGGGTTGTTCGGGTCGTGGCGCACGGTCGGGTTCTCGCCCGCCGTCACGATCTTCTCGACATCGACGGTGGACAGGCCGGTCGCGGCGTCGAAGCTGGTGCGGAACACCGGCTTCATCGTGCGGTACGCGGTATCGGGCGAACCGGTGACGTCCCCGGCATTGGCCAGGTTCGACGCGGTGGTGTTCATCCGCACCAGCTGCGCCGACATGGCGCGACCGGCGACCTGGAAGATGGAAAGGGGTGCGTCCGCCATGGATTATTCGCCCTTCAGCGCGCGGGTGATGGTGGCGATGCGCCCGTTCAGGAACGACAGGGTCGTCTGATACTGGACGGCATTCTCGGCAAAGGCGGTCTGCTCCTGGTTCAGCTCCACCGTATTGCCGTCGAGCGAGGTCTGGATCGGCACGCGATATTTCATCGCCGCGCCGATGCCCCGGCCCTGATCCTGTTCGCCCTCGACCGCGGCCAGCGCGGCCTTGAAATCGATGTCGCGCGCCTTGAAGCCGGGGGTGGAGGCATTGGCGATGTTGGACGCCAGCACACCCATGCGCTGTGCCCGCACCTCCAGCGCTGCTCCATGCACGCCGAACAGTGTTTCATTGGCCATCGTCGATCCTCCTTTCCGGCGCGAAACGTCACGCCAGCGGGGATACGCAACCTCCGTGCCAATTCGCCCGCCACGAAGGAAAGGGCCGTGACGGCAAGGACCGGCAAGCCGGCATCCGGCAACGCCTTGCCGTCACGGTTGCCGCCGCCTTGCCGGGTGGCGGCAACGGGCGGCAAAGGGACCGGTCGCCCTGCCCTTTATGAAGAGAAGCACCGAAACTGGCCCGGTGCTTGCACAGTACGGGCGCATGAACGGATTGCCGCCCCTTTCCCAGTTCCTCGACCCGGCCGCGCTCGCCATCGTGCTGGGCGGGACGCTGGTCGCGACCCTGCTCCGCACGCCGTGGCGGGATGCCCGGCGCGGCGTGCGCGCGCTGGGCGCGCTGGTTCGCGCGCCCTATTCCGCCGAGCCGCTGCTGGAGCAGATCACCCATCTGGCCCGGATCGCGCAGCGCCACGGCGTGGTCACACTCGACCGTTCGGTCATCACCGATCCCGACCTGGCCGAAGCGATCGGCGCGATCGTCGATGGCGAGCGGCCCGAGGCCGTCCTCACCCGCACCCGTCAGGCCCGCATGGCGCGGGTCGAACGGCATCTGGCGGTCGTCGATATCTGGGCGGGCGCGGCGGAAGCGGCCCCCGCCATGGGCATGGTCGGCACGCTGATCGGACTGGCGGCGATGTTCGCGACGATGAACGATCCGCAGCGGATCGGCGGCGCGATGGCGATCGCGCTGCTCGCCACCCTGTATGGCGCGCTGTTCGCCAATCTGGTCGCCCAGCCCATCGCCGCCCGCCTGCGCCGCGCCGCCCGGATCGAAGCGTTCGAGCGTGCCCGGATCGAGCTGCCCATCGCCGCGCTCGCCGCGCGCGAGGCCCCGGTCGCCGCCGTCCGCCCGCCGACGCCGCCGCGTCGCCCCCTGGCCACCGTCGCATGACCGAGTTCGACTTCCCCGCCCCCCCGGCGTCGCGCCCGCTCTGGCTCATTACCCTGGCCGATCTGGCGCTGCTGCTGGTCGGCTTCCTGGTGCTGGTGCAGGCGATGGGCGCCGAGCGGCGTCCCGCACTGATCGATTCCCTGCGCGCGGAGTTCGGGGCGGCCACGCCGCTTGCCCGTGCCGCTCCCACCTCGGTGCCATCGCCGATCATGCCGGTCGCCGCCGCCGCGCTCCGCTTCGCCCCCGGTTCGGCCCAGCCGATCGACCCCGATCCCGATCTGGCGCGCTGGGCGAAGGCGGCGCTGGCCGATCCGCGCATGCGCCTGTCGATCCAGGCCGCGACCGACGGCAGTGCCGCCGATGTCGATCCCGTGACCCATAGCCCGGTGGTGCTGGCCGCCGATCGCGCGCGCGCCGCCGCCGCGCTGATCGGCCCGACCGCCGCCGATCGCCTGACCCTGTCGACCGCCACGGCCCCCGGCCAGCGGCGTGCGGTGGTCAGCCTCGTCTTTTCCGGTGAACCCCGAAGGAAGTCTCCATGATCCTGTCCCTGTTGCTGGCCGGCGCCGCCGGTTTTCAGGATGTCGCCGCGCTGGATGCGGCGGTCACCGCCTTCACCGGCCGCCCGGTCGGGGTGGAGGGCGGCGCGCGTTCGCCCGTCGATGCGCGGCTGAAGCTCGCCCAATGCCCCACCGTCGCGCTGTCCTGGCGGACCGAGGCGCATGACGCCGTGGTCATCGCCTGTTCCAGTCCGCAATGGCGCATCTTCGTGCCGGTGCTGGCCGCCCCCCGCCCGGTGGCCGCCGCCGTGGCCGCGATTCCCGCCGTCCCGGTCCGCCAGGAACCGGTGATCCGACGTGGCGATCCGGTGACGGTCGAGGCGGGATCGGACGGATTTTCGATCACCCGCGACGGAATCGCGATGGCCGATGCCGCGCCCGGAGCGCATTTTCCGGTGAAGATCGACGCGGCTCGCCAACCAATTCAAGCAGTTGCCCTGTCCAGCGGTCGTGCCACCCTGCCCGGCTGGGCCGATTGACGGTTTCCTGCGGGGTCGCGATCGAAATTCCGACTAAAAGAATGCACGAACCTGCCGTTTCCATGGATGTCAGCGAAACCGATAGGTGCGGGCATGGTGGACATAACGACTTCAAGGCTGAATGCCGGAGACACGAGGGTCGCGCGGATCGCGGCGGCCCGCGTGGCGGCGACTCCCGAGGCAGGGCCTGCCCCGGCGAAGCGCGCGACCGGCGACACGAGCGCGCTGAGCGGCCTGTCCGCTTCGATGGCCTCGCAGCCTCCGATCAATCAGGAGCGCATCGCCCAGATCAAGAAGGCGATCGCGGACGGCAATTTTCCGATCCTGCCGGCGACCATCGCCGACCAGATGATCGCCCTGAAGCTGAGCTGGAACAACAATGACGCGGCGTGACGCCCTGATCCGGGTCATCGAGGCCCTTCATCGCGAGATCGCGGCCCTGAAGGTCAACGACGTCGCCGGCCTGGAACGCGCGACCACCGAAAAGCTGGCCGCGATCGAGGAGGTCGCCGCGCTGGGCACCGGCCCCGCCGGACCCGAGCTGCGCGAACTGGCCGACGAGGCCAATCGCCTGAACGAGACGTGCCGCATCTATGTCAACCTGATGGCCGCCAATGTCCGCCGCCGGTTGCAGACCCTGACTGGCGACGCCGGGGCGGGCTATCGCCCGATGATGCGCGCCTTCGCCTGATTGCCGTCTTGCCGGCGGCAAGCGCTTGCCGCTTTGCCGCACCGACCTCTGCCGTGACCCGACCCACCACCGCCCCGCACGCGGTCACGGAGCCAGAAATGTGAAGCAAAGCCCGGTTTTTCCGGGCTTTTTTATTGCCGCCATCGCTTTTGAACGGGTCGCCCCGTGGCGGTGAGCGGGATTGGCACGCCCCTTGCTAATCGAAGTCCAAACCAGGGCTTTAACCACATAGCATGACCGTCCAACCCGTTTCCCACGCCAGAATCCAATCGGCCATCGCGCTGGCGTCCAGCCGCACCGGGGTCGATTTCGGCTATCTGCTCGGCCAGGCGAAGCTGGAATCCGGGCTGAACGCCAATGCGCGGGCGGGCACCTCCTCGGCCTCCGGGCTCTATCAGTTCGTCGAGCAGAGCTGGCTCGCCGTTCTGAAGAAGCATGGCGCCGAACATGGACTGGGCTGGGCGGCGGATTCGATCGGCCAGTCGGGCGGGCGCTATTATGTGACCGGCAATGCGCGCTCGGCGATCATGGGCCTGCGCAACGATCCCACCGCCGCCTCGCTGATGGCGGCGGAGCACGCCTCGGACAACAAGGCCGCGCTGGAATCGACGCTGGGCCGCGAGGCGAACGGCACCGACCTCTACATGGCGCATTTCCTGGGTCTGGGCGGCGCGACCAAGTTTCTGGGCACCATGGCCAGCAACCCGCAAGCCAGCGGCGCATCGCTGTTCCCCGCCGCCGCGCGGGCCAATCGTTCGGTCTTCTATGCCTCGAACGGCCAGCCGCGCTCGCTGTCCGACATCTATGACCGGTTCGCGAACAAGCTGGCGGGCAGCAGCGCCGACAGCGACGCGACCCGCTCCGCCAACCTCCAGTTCGCCGCACAGGCGCTCGCGCTCCAGGGGATGAACGGCGATGCCACGGTGGTCACCGGGAACAATGAAAGCGCCGCCGACGCCATCGCCTGGGCGACCAGCACGATGAACCAGTTGGGGATGCGCGGGGGGGCCGCGACCGGCGACAGCGTGCTGCGGCCCAAGCCGGATCATGCACGCCTCGCCTATATGATGCTCGCGAGCATGGGGGGCTAAGCGATGGGCAAGTTCCTCTCCAACGGCCGCACCATGGCCCTGCCCGCCGCGATCCTGCTGCTGGTGCTCGTGATGGTCGTGCCGATCCCGCCGGCACTGCTCGACATCTTCTTCGTCGCCAATATCGCGATCAGCCTGGCCGTGCTGATGGTCGCGCTGAACGCCGAAAAGCCGCTCGACTTCTCGGCCTTTCCGACCGTCCTCCTCTTCGCCACGCTGTTCCGCCTGGGGCTCAACGTCGCGTCCACCCGCATCGTGCTGGTCCATGGCCATGAGGGCGAGAGCGCGGCGGGCCATGTGATCGAGGCATTCGGCACCTTCCTGATCGGCGGCGATTATGTCGTGGGTCTCTTCGTCTTCGCGATCCTGATGATCATCAACCTGATCGTCGTGACCAGGGGCGCGGGGCGCGTGTCGGAAGTGTCCGCGCGCTTCACCCTGGACGCCCTGCCCGGCAAGCAGATGGCGATCGACGCCGACCTGAACGCTGGCCTGATCACCCCGGACCAGGCCAAGGCGCGCCGCGTCGAAGTGTCGACCGAGGCCGATTTCTACGGCTCGATGGACGGCTCGTCCAAGTTCGTGAAGGGCGATGCGGTCGCCGCGATGCTGATCCTGGCGGCCAACATCATCGGCGGCCTGATCCTGGGTCCGGTCAGCCATGGCATGGGCGTCGCCGACGCCGCCAAGACCTATATCCTGCTCGCCATCGGCGACGCGCTGGTCGCGCAGTTGCCGTCGCTGATGCTGTCGATCGCCGCCGCCGCGATCGTCACCCGCGTCTCGTCCGACAAGGACCTGGCGGGCCAGATCGGGTCGCAGTTCGGCGCGTCCAAGACCTGGCTGCCGGTCGCGGTCATCCTGGGCCTGCTGGGCGTGCTGCCCGGCATGCCGCACCTGATCCTGCTGCCCGCCGCCGCCATCGCCGGGTTCACCGCTTGGAAGCTGCGCCAGATCGAGAAGCGCCCCGTCATCGCCGCCGCCGCCCCCGTGGCCGAGCCGGTCGACCCCTCGCGCATCGCCTGGGAAGACGTGACCGACGGGATGCAGGTGCATATCGACATCGGTTACGGCTTGGTGCCGCTGGTCGACGAGCGTCGCGGTGCCCCCCTGATGGCGCGCATCACCGGTGTCCGTCGCCAGCTTTCCAAGGATCTGGGCTTCGTCGTGCCGCAGGCGCGGGTGCGCGACGATATCAGCCTGGCCCCCTATAGCTATCGCATCCTCATCAACGGCGTCGTCGCGGCCGAGGACCAGGTCTCGCCCGACGAGATGCTGGCGCTCGACACCGGCCAGGCGTTCGGCACGCTGAACGGCAAGCCGGTCAAGGATCCGACCTTCGGCCTGCCCGCGACCTGGATCCTGAAGGGCGACGCCGATGCCGCGACCGGCATGGGCTATCTGGTCGTCGATCCGGGCACCGTCATGGCGACCCATCTGAACCATATCCTGGGGTCCAACGCGTCCGAACTGCTCGGCCCCGACGAGGTGCAGGCGCTGCTCGACGGGCTGAAGGAGCGCGCGGCGCAACTCGCCGCCTCGCTCTGCCCCTCGCCGCTGCCGCTCACCACGCTGACCCAGGTTCTGAAGGGCCTGCTCGCCGAGAATATCAGCTTGAAGGAATTCCGCCGCATCGCCAGCGCCGTCGCGGTCGCGGCACAGCGGACGACCGATGCCGAAGAGATCATCGAGATGATCCGCCCAAGCCTGGGCGCGCTGATCGTCCAGAAGCTGTGCGGCGTGCGCGAACCGCTGCGCGTCATGACACTGGACGGTCAACTCGAAGGGCTGCTGGGCCAGGCGATGCGCGCCGATGTGTCGCGCCGCCATGTCATCGAGCCCGATCTGGGCCAGCGCATCACCACCGCGCTGACCCAGGCGGCCGAGCCCCTGATCGCCGAGGCCAAGCCCTTTGCCCTCGTCGTCCAGCCGGGCGTGCGCTTGGCGATGCGCAAGCTGCTGCGCACCTGCCTGCCCGACGTGCCCGTCCTCTCCTTCTTCGAAGTGCCGGAAGACAAGCCGGTCGAAGTCGTCGCCGTCATCGGCGCCCCCCATCACTCCCAGCAACAGGCGATTGCTGCATGACCTCGCACCCTTTCAGCGGCACGTTCATGAATGCCCAGCCGGTCAACCCGGCGAGCTTCGACCCCGCGCTGGTCAATCCGACGATCGCGGACCAGCCGCTCACCTATCGTCCCGCCCCGCGCGGGTCCACGGGCGACAGCAGCGCGCTGATCCGCCAGCATCTGCCGATGGTCCGGCGGATCGCGTGGCACGTCCACGGGTCGATGTCGAACCTGGTCGAGATCGAGGATCTGGTCCAGGTCGGGCTGGTCGCGCTGGTCGAGGCCGCCGCCTCCTTCGAGGAGCGCGGGGTCGAGTTCGGCCATTATCTCAAGGCGCGGCTGCGCGGCGCGATGATCGACGAGCTGCGGCGTCAGGCGACGACGACGCGCGGTGCGATGCGCCGTCGCCGCGACTATAGCCGCGCCATCGCCGCGCTGACCCAGCCCAACGGCCAGGCCCCGACCGACGAGGCGGTGGCGCAAAAGCTGGGCGTGACGGTCGAAAAGCTGCGCGCCGAATACAAGACGGCGGAGGCGGTGCGGCTGGATTCGATCGACGATGTCTATTCGGACGATCTGCCCTGGTTCGCCGACGACACCCCCGACGCCTTCGAGCAACTCGCCGAAAGCGACCTGCGCGACGCCCTGATCGCCGCCATCTCGGCCTTGCCCGAGCGCGAGGCGATGGTGATCCAGCTTTATTATGTCGAGGAACTCAATCTGGAGGAAATCGGCCAAGTGCTGAATGTCGGCGCCGCCCGCGTCTGCCAGATCAAGAGCGCCGCCCATGCCAAGCTGAAAAAGGCGCTGGCCGGACAGGCGTAACTCCACCGGTCGCCCGCCCCGGCGTTCGCCGGGATCGTCCGGAAGGTTCCGCGACGATTCCCCGACCGGGGAGGAATCATGTTCATTTGACCGGCCCTTGCGCCTAAGCCTCTCCCCCGCATCCGGGGGAAGAGCATGTTGGCCCGTCACGAACGTCACCTGATCGCGCGCTATCTGTGGCCCGGTGCGGGGGGACGGCTGGTCCTGCTGGTCGGTGCGATCGGCTGTGTCGGGGTGGCGATCGGCGTCGCCTCGCTCGTGCTGGTCCTGGCCGTGATGAACGGCGCGACCGCCAAGCTGGCCAGCAGCGTCGCGCCGGTCGACGGACATCTCAGCATCACCGCCGCCGCCCACCGATTGATGGACGAGGCGCAGGTCGCCGCGGCGATCGCCCGGCTGCCCGGTGTCGCGCGCGCCAAACCGTTGCGCGAAATCACCGCCGCGCTCAGCATCGACGGGCGGATGGGCCCGATCCGCTTGCAGGGACTCTATCCCGACGGGCTGGCGCGCCATCCCAGTTTGTCGCGCATGGCCATGGGCCGCCGCCCCGATTCGCCCGACAGCATCGCGGTCGGCGAGAATGCCGCGCTGCAACTGGGGCTGTTGCCGGGGATGCCGGTCGCGCTGGGCCGGGTCGAGGTCGGTTCCGACGGGGCGGTGTCGCTGAAGCTGTTCGATGCGCGGGTCGCCGGGCTTTATCATGACGACGAAGCCGATGGCGGACAGTCGCCCCTCGTCATCGGCCCGGTGGCGGGCCTGCCGATCCTGGACGACAGGGCGGCGGTGACGCGCCGGGTCGCGGTGACGCTGACGAAACCCGCCGACGAAGCGATGGTGACCGGTGAAATCCGCCGCCGCCTCGGCCCCGGCTATCGCATCGCGAGCTGGACCCAGTCCAATCGCGCGCTGCTCGCCGCGCTGGCGACCGAGAAGATCGGCATGACCATCGCGGTCGGACTGGTGACGGTGATCGCGCTGTTCAATATCCTGTCCTCGATGACCCTGCTCGCCCGCTCCAAGCGGCGCGAGATCGCGGTGTTGCGCAGCATGGGCATGTCCGCGCGCGGCATCGCGCGGGTGTTCACCACGGTGGGCAGCGTGATCGCCGGGGTCGGCGCGGTGGCGGGCCTCACGCTGGCGAGCGGCCTGTTGACCCAGCGCGATCGGATCGCGGCGTTCGCCCTGTGGCTGGCCCCGACGCGCGAGCGCGATCTGGACGTCTTCCTGTCGCTGCCCATCGGGATTTCGCCGCATGAGGTGACGATCATCGGCGTCTGCGTGCTGGCGGGCGCGGTGCTGGCCAGCCTCTATCCCGCCTGGCAGGCGGCGCGCGTGTCGCCCGCGCTGGTGCTTCGCGGTGAATAGAAACGCGTAAACCCCGGCGACCCGAAGGCCGCCGGGGTTTTTCCTGCGAACCGTACCGCGCACATGGGCGGTCGGTCGGCCCCGGCACCCGAGTGGGGGCGCGGTGCCGGGGCGCTCAGGATCCGGTGTTACTGACCGAGCAGCTTGAGCACACCCTGCTGCGACTGGTTCGCCTGGCTCAACATCGCGGTCGAGGCCTGGGACAGAATCTGCGCCTTGGCGAGTGCGGTGGTTTCCACCGAATAATCGGTGTCCTCGATCCGGCTGCGCGCTTCGGACAGGTTGGTCATGTTCGAGGTCAGGTTGTTGACCGCCGACTGGAGCCGGTTCTGCACCGCACCCAGGCCGGCGCGGATGTTCGCGACCTTGCCGATGCCCACATCGAACTGGTCGAGCGTCGCGGTCGACTTCATGACCGGCGGCGTTGCGGTGAAATTGATCAGGTCGGTCAGCGCCGTCTCGGCCTTCAGGTTGCCGAAGACCATGTTGATGCCGTCATTGGTGCCCGACCCGGCCTGGATCTTGACGGTGCCGGTCGTGCCCGCCGTACCGTCGAACAGCTTCTGGCCGTTGAACGAGGTGTTGGTCAGGATCGTGGAAATCTGGGCGCTCAGCGCATCCTGTTCGGCGGTCAGGTTCGACTGGTCGCTGGTCGAATAGGTGCCGTTGGCCTTCTGCACCGCCAGTTCGCGCATACGCTGGAGCATGTTGGCGACCTCGTCCAGCGCGCCCTCGGCGGTCTGCGCCATCGAGATGCCGTCATTGGCGTTGCGGATACCCTGGTTCATGCCGCGGACCTGCGAGGTCATCGAAGCCGCGATGGCAAGACCCGCCGCGTCGTCCTTGGCCGAATTGATGCGCTTACCGGTCGACAGGCGCTGCATGGCGACACCCAGCGCGTCCTGGGCGCTGGTCGACGCGCTGGATGCGCGTAGCGACGAGATGTTGGTGGCGATAACCGTCATGGTCGTTCTCCAAAGCCGGAGCTCTCCGCCGCCCCCAAGGCGAAGGTCGAGCTGCCACCACGGAAAACGGCCGCCTGTCGCCGCACTTTAGGAAAAAAGTGCGGCGGGCGACGTTTTTATCGGGGCGCCCCCCGCTATCTCTTTGAAATAGCGGGGGGCACGCTTTTGCTATTCGGGGTTTTCAAGCCCCGTCAGTGACTTAGCCGAGCAGCTTGAGCACCCCCTGCTGCGACTGGTTGGCCTGGCTCAGCATCGCGGTCGAGGCCTGGGACAGGATCTGCGACTTGGCGAGCGCGGTCGTTTCCACCGAGAAATCGGTATCCTCGATCCGGCTGCGCGCTTCGGTCAGGTTGGTCATGGTCGAGGTCGTGTTGTTCACCGCCGACTGGAGCCGGTTCTGCACCGCACCCAGCTTGGCGCGGGTGGTCGACACTTCCGCGATCGCATCGTCATAGGCGCTGAGCGCGGGGGTGCCGGGCGTGGCGCCGGTATAGGTGTTGTCGGTGATGACCTTCACCTTGGACGCGGTGGCGGTGAAGTCGGTCGACTGGACGGTCACCTTATCCGCCGAGCCCGCACCGGTGTAGATGTCGTAACCGGTGGCGGCGGTCGCATCGAACAGCGTCTTGCCGTTGAACTTGGTGTTGGTCGTGATCGCGACGATCTGCTTCTGTAGCGCGTCCTGCTCGGTCGCGATGTTGGTCTTGTCGCCCGAGGCATAGGTGCCGTTCGACGCCTGCACGGCCAGTTCGCGCATCCGCTGGAGCATGTTGTTCACCTCGTCCAGCGCGCCTTCGGCGGTCTGCGCCATCGAGATGCCGTCATTGGCGTTGCGGATGCCCTGCGCCATGCCGCGAACCTGCGCGGTCATCGACGCCGAGATGGCTAGACCGGCGGCATCGTCGGCGGCCGAATTGATCCGCTTGCCGGTCGACAGGCGCTGCATCGACACGTTCAGCGCGTTCGACGCCATGGCCGAGGCCGAGGTAGCGCGCAGGGCGCTGATGTTGCTTGCGATAACTGCCATGATCGAGCTCCGTGAATGTGGTCGGACGATCCAGCCTGTGCCCCTTCCCGTGGACCATCGAACCGTCATGAGGAGAAACGGCAGCCCACCGGCAAACTTTAGCCGCGACCGGACGAATTTTGCCGCAAATTCAATGATGATTGCCGGTTTTCCAGGGCGTGACAGCCCTGCCCTTCCCCTCGACGGCCCGCAAAACCGCGGAAAACCGCCATTTTCGCCGCCATGTCGCTTACAGAAGTGCCAGGACGGCAAAAGGCCCCGCCATCCATACGGACAGCGGGGCCATGATCGTCATTGGACAATTGCGTCGGACGGCCACCGGTCAAGCGGCGGCATCGCGCCCCGATCAGCTCAGCAGCTTGAGCACGCCCTGCTGCGACTGGTTGGCCTGGCTCAGCATCGCGGTCGAGGCCTGGGACAGGATCTGCGACTTGGCGAGCGCGGTCGTCTCGACCGAGAAATCGGTATCTTCGATCCGGCTGCGCGCTTCGGTCAGGTTGGTCATGGTCGAGGTCGTGTTGTTCACTGCGGATTGCAGCCGGTTCTGCGCCGCGCCCAAGCTGGCGCGCGTCGTCGAAATCTCGGCGATCGCATCGTCGAATTGGACGAGCGTCACCCCCGCGACCGAGGCGGCGGTCGGCGCCGTATAGGGCGGGCCCGCGACGGTGCCCGTGACCTTCACCAGCTTGGACGTGCCGGTCGCCAGGGTCAGGTCGGCCGAGGTGACCGTCACCTTGTCCGACGCCGTCGCACCGGTATAGATGTCATAGCCCGTCGCGGCGGCCGAACCGAACAGCGACTTGCCGTTGAAGGTCGTGTTGGCCACCACGCTGTTGATCTGGGTCGCCAGCGCCAGCTGCTCGGTGGCGATATTGTCCTTGTCACCCGTCGCATAGGTGCCGTTCGACGCCTGGACCTTCAGCTCGCGCATCCGCTGCAACATGTTGGCGACCTCTTCGAGCGCACCTTCCGCCGTCTGCGCCAGCGAGATGCCGTCGTTCGCGTTGCGGATACCCTGCGCCATGCCGCGAACCTGCGCGGTCATGGACGCCGAGATGGCGAGGCCGGCGGCGTCGTCGCGCGCCGAGTTGATCCGCTTGCCGGTCGACAGGCGCTGCATCGACACGTTCAGCGCGCTGGTCGCCATGGTCGAAGCGGAGGTCGCGCGCAATGCGCTGATGTTGCTGGCGATGACGCCCATGAATTGTCTCCCGGAAAAGTCCCGGCGATCCCCTTCCAAGTCCCCTCATGGACCGACCGAGCCGCCAATGAAGGAAACGTCATCCAACCGGCAATATTTAGTCATTTGCGGAATTAATTTGCCGCCCGGTGGCGACAGCTTGCCGGTTTCGGTTTTATTTGGCCCAATAGTGTTCGACCCCGGCATCCAGAGGACGCCGGGGTCGAATTACCGGTCACGGCCGAGGGGAAGCCCGTGGCCGGTCGGACAGTCAGGATCAGCTCAGGAGCTTGAGCACACCCTGCTGTGACTGGTTGGCCTGGCTCAGCATCGCGGTCGACGCCTGGGACAGGATCTGCGCCTTGGCGAGCGCGGTCGTTTCCACCGAGAAATCGGTATCCTCGATGCGGCTGCGCGCTTCGGTCAGGTTGGTCATGGTCGAGGTCGTGTTGTTGACCGCCGACTGGAGCCGGTTCTGCACCGCACCCAGACCGGCGCGGGCGGTCGACACCTCGGAGATGGCCGTGTCGAACTGGGTCAGCGTGACCGCCGCGACGGTGGTCGTGGTCGGCGCACCGCCGCCGCCGCCCGTCACCGCCTTCAGGCCCGACGTACCGCCGGACTGGAAGTTGACGGTGTTGATTCGCACCGTGTCGTTGCTGGTCGCGCCCGTCTGGATCAGGAAGCCCTTGGTGGTGTCCGCCGCGTCGGCGTCGAACAGCGACTTGCTGTTGAAGGTCGTGTTGGCGACGACCGCGTTGATCTGGTTGGCCAGCGCGAGCTGTTCGGTCGCGATGTTGGTCTTGTCGCCGGTCGCATAGGTGCCGTTCGACGCCTGCACCGCCAGTTCGCGCATCCGCTGGAGCATGTTGCTGACTTCGTCCAGCGCGCCTTCCGCCGTCTGGGCCAGCGAAATGCCGTCATTGGCGTTGCGGATGCCCTGCGCCATGCCGCGAACCTGCGCGGTCATCGACGCCGCGATGGCCAGACCCGCCGCATCGTCCTTCGCCGAGTTGATCCGCTTGCCGGCCGACAGGCGCTGCATCGACACGTTGAGCGCATTGGTCGCCATCGTCGAGGCCGAGGTGGCCCGCAAGGCACTGATGTTACTAGCAATAACAGCCATTTCTTGATCTCCGAATCGCCAGACGGGTTCGCTGCATCCCCTCGGACCGTCGCGCCGTCGAACAGGAGAACGGCCATGTTCCGGCAGGGTTTAGCCGGCAGGCGGCAAAAAACCGCCGCAAGTTTCTGCCGGTTCTGCCGTTTTCGCGGGTGCGCGGGCCCGTACGGACGCGCATACGGGCGCTCGGGCGCACACGGCCGCGTGCGCCCGGAAAAATATTGCCGCCATTCTTGCCGTATTAACCGCGGTTTTACCAAAGAAGCGGCAATGGGGAGTCACGAAAGGACTTCCCCGCCGATGCCGTCGATTCTTCCCTCTCCCGCCCTGATCAAGCAGAAATATGCGTTGATCTCCGCATTGCGCGCTCAGGGTCTGGCGATTGCCGAACCGGGTGCCGCACCGCAGGCGGGGGATATGTTCCTGCTGACCCCGGACGACGTCGTAACCCATCCGACGCGCACCGTGATCGTCGGCGACGGGGCGGAGCCCGCGATCATCCCGGCAAGCCATGGCCGACCGACGACCGTGATCTATCCGGCAAGCGAGGCGGGCGTCGGCAACAGCTTCGTCCGCGCGCTGGTCGCCGGGGCGGAAATGCCGACCGCCGCCGACCCGGAAAGCCTGGCCCTCTTCACCCTGGCCGAGCGGGTTGCCCAGTCGGACATCACCGTGCTGATCAACGGCCCGACCGGCACCGGCAAGGAAGTGGTGGCCCGCGCCATCCACGCCCAGTCGGCCCGCGCGTCCAAGCCGTTCGTCGCGATCAACTGCGCCGCGCTGCCCGAATCGATGCTGGAGGCGCTGCTCTTCGGTCACCAGAAGGGCGCGTTCACCGGCGCGGCCCAGGCGGGCGAAGGTTTCTTCCGCGCGGCGGACGGCGGCACGCTGCTGCTCGACGAGATCGCCGAGATGCCGCTCCAGCTTCAGGCCAAGCTGCTCCGCGTGCTCCAGGAGCGTGAGGTGATCCCGCTCGGCGCGTCGATGCCGCAGTCGGTCGATGTCCGCGTCATCGCCTGCGCCAATCGCGATCTCCAGGCCGAAGTGGCGGCGGGCCGGTTCCGCGCCGACCTTTACTACCGCCTGTCGGTCTTCCCGCTGACCACCAAGCCGCTGGCCGAGCGGCGCATGGACATCCCGGCGCTTGCCGCGACGATGATCCTGCGCCACGCCTCGGGCCGCACCGTCATGCCCTGGCCGAGCGCGGCGACGATCGACAAGCTCGCCATGCACAATTGGCCGGGCAATGTCCGCGAATTGGAAAACGTCATCCAGCGCGCCCTGCTCTTCGCGGGCGGTGCGACCATCGAGCCCGAGCATATCGTGTTCGACCGCCCGATGGTCGCCAACGACACCGACGACATGCCGCTGACCGTGACGACCGCGGAAGCGACGCTGGGCAAGGTCGTGCAGATGAGCGAATTCGCCGCGATCCGCGAGATGCTGGCCGCGTGCGGCGGCAACCGGGTCGAGACCGCCAAGCGCCTGGGCATTTCGGAGCGCACGCTGCGCTACCGCCTCGCCAAGGCGCGCGAGCAGGGCGAGGAGATCATCCGCCCCTCTAGCCGGGCCATGATGGCATGAGCGTCGGCGGTGTCGGCGGCGCGATGAGCGTAGACCGGGTGATGGCGCTTCGCGCGCAGATCCTGGAACGCAATCAGGCGCTCAAGGCGGCAAGCCAGGCCGGTGCCAATCAGGCGGCACAGGCCGCCCAGACCCAAGCCCCGGCGGCTCCGGCGAATTTCGCCGACACGCTGGAAACCGCGCTGAAGGGCGTGAACGAAGGCCAGCAACAGGCCGCCCGCCTCTCCGAATCCTATGAACGCGGCGAAACCGTCGACATCGCCAAGGTGATGATGGCCCGCCAGCAGGCTTCGGTCGGCTTCGAGGCGACCTTGCAGGTCCGTAACAAACTCCTGTCCGCCTATAAGGACATCATGAGCATGCCGGTGTAAGATGAGCACAGCCCTCACCCCCGCATCCGCCAATCCCGCACCGGCCCTGCCGCCGCTGCCGGAAAAGTTCGCCAACCCGCTTCGCCAGATCAAGTCGGTGATGGCGCAGCCCGCCGTGCGCCGTTCCGCGCCGATGGCGATGCTGATCGGACTGATCGCCGCCGCCGCGCTCGCCTGGATGGCACTGTCCAGCCCGCCGCAGAAGACGCTGTTCGAAAACCTCTCGGACGCGGACAAGCAGGCGGTGACGACCGCGCTGTCCGCCGCGAACATCAAGAGCAAGATCAACGACGGCACCGGCGCGCTGACCGTGAACGAGGAGGATTACTCCAGGGCGCGGATGCTGCTGGCGGGCCAGGGGCTCCCCAAGCAGGCGCCCGGCGGCTACGCGATCCTCGACCAGTTGCCGATGGGCGTCAGCCGCGCGGTCGAGGGCGAGCGGCTTCGCCAGGCGCGCGAGAGCGAACTCGCCCGCTCGATCCAGGAGATCGACGCCGTGGCCGAGGCGCGCGTCCACCTCGCCATGCCGGAGGCGTCGGTCTTCGTGCGCGACCACGCCTCGCCCTCCGCCTCGGTGGTGCTGAAGCTGAACGCCGGGCGTTCGCTGTCGGAATCGCAGGTCCAGTCGATTGTCAATCTCGTCGCCTCGTCGGTGCCGGGGATGAAGCCCGAGGATGTGACCATCGTCGACCAGATGGGCGGCCTGCTCTCGAAGAAGGGTGCCGAGGGCGCGAACGGCGACGATCGCCGCATCGATTTCCAGCGCCGCCTGGAAGAGAAATACCGCACCCAACTGGTCCAGTTGCTGACCCCCCTGGTCGGCGCGGGCAACTTCACCGCCGAGGTGCAGGCCGAGGTCAATCTGGACGAGACCAGCGCGACCCGCGAATCCTATGACAAGCAAGGCGTTCTGCGCGCGGAAACCGGCAACTGGACCGGCAACCAGAAGGATCCGACCACGCCGGGCGGCATTCCGGGCGCGCTGTCCAACACTCCGCCGCCCGCCAGCACGCTGCAACAGCCGCAGGCCGCCAATGGCGCGCCGGGCACGCCGCCCGCCGACCAGAAGCCGGTCGCCGGTGGTCCGGGCGTGAACCCCGAAAAACAGTCCGACAGCTTCCAGCGCGCCTATGACCTGGGCAAGGAAGTCTCGGTGACGCGCGCCGCGCCGGGTTCGATCAAGCGGCTGACCGTCGCCGTCCTGCTGCGCGATCCCGCCACGGGCAAGCGCAGCCAGATGGAGATCGGCCAGATTTCCGATCTGGTGAAGTCGGCGGTCGGCTTCGATCTGCAGCGCAACGACAATGTGACCGTCATCAGCCGCAAATTCGCCGATGCGAGCACCGATCAGGGTCCGGCCTGGTACGACAATAGCTGGCTGCCCGTGCTGGCGCGCAATGCGACCGCGCTGATCATCGCACTGCTCGTCCTGCTGCTCGGCGTGCGTCCGATGATCAAGGCGATGACGAAGAAAAAGGATGACGCGGCGACCAAGGCTCTCCCGATGGGAGCCGCCGACGGCGCGGATGGCGCAGATGGCGGGGCGGAGGCCGACGGCGATCCCGCGCTGGCGAACCAGTCCCGGCCCGATCAGATCGCGGTCCAGCCACCCGTGACGCTCGACGATATCGAGGATTCGACCGTGCTCGACGAACGGATCGGCAAGGTGCGCGGCTTCACCCGCGACAATCCGGCGCGCGCCGCGCTCGCCATCCGCGACATGATCCGCATGCCGGAGCCCCAGGCATGAGCGCGGTCGCGGAGGCCCCCCGTGCCTATAGCGGGGTGGAACGTGCGGCGGTCCTGATGATGCTGGTCGGCGAGGAGGAAGCCGCCGCCATCCTCCAGAAGCTGGACCCGGACGAGGTGCGTGAGTTGGGCAAGGCGATGTATTCGATCGCCGATGTCAGCGAGAGCGACGTCGACGAGGTGCTCGACAATTTCGTCGGCTGTGCGCGGGCGCGGACCTCGATCGCGTTCGAGCCCAAGCCGCTGGTCGAAAATCTGATGAACCGGGCGCTTGGGCCCGAACGCGCCGACAGCGTGCTGTCGCGCATCGTGCCGCCCGAGGCGCAGTGCGAGATCGAGATGCTCCACTGGCTCGACGCGACCGACATCGCCAAGATCGTCGAGAAGGAACATCCGCAGATCGGCGCGGTCCTGATCGCCAATTGCGATCCGGCGGTGGCGGGCCAGGTGCTCGAACTGCTGCCCGAGACGATGCAGCCCGACATCCTGCACCGCGTCGCGCGGCTGGGGCCGGTGACGCCGCAGGCGATCGAGACGCTGAACGCGATCCTGTCGCGTCGCACGAGCGGCGGCAATGGCGGCGGCGGGGCGGGCAACGGCCTGACCATGGGCGGCTCGCGCGAGGCGGCCAAGATCCTGTCGAGCGCGCGCAAGGCGACCGAGCAGCGGGTCATGCCCAAGCTGTTCAAGATCGACCGCGACGTCGCCAAGCAGATCGAAGAGGCGCTGTTCATCTTCGACAACCTGCTGGAGATGGACGACAAGAATCTGGGCGCGCTGATCCGCAATGTCGATGGCGAAGTGCTCATCCGCTCGCTCAAGGGCGCGGACGAGGCGGCGCGCGAACGCTTCCTGGCGTGCATGTCGGCGCGGGCGGCGGCGGGCATCCGCGACGAGATCGACTCGCGCGGGCCCATGAAGCTGTCCGAAGTGCTGGAGGCGCAGAAGGCGATGATCGCGGTGGCCCGCAACCTGGCCAAGGAAGGCACCATCATGATGGGCGGCGGCGAGGACGATTATGTCTGATTTCGTCGCGGGTTTCTCCGCGCGGCAGAATGCGGCGGCGGCGGCGCTGCAACAGGCGTTCGCGCCGCCGGGCGGCTTTGCCCGGTCGGACCTGCCCGGCATGGGTGCCGGATCGGTTGCCAATGCGGATATGGGCATGGGCTTCGACCTGGGCGCGGGGCCGGTGTCGTTCCGTCCCCGCTCGCCGGTGCCGGGTGCCGATCCCGCCCCGGAAGCGGACGGACAGGCACGCCCCCGCCACTTCCACCCGGCCAACCGGACCGAAGACCCCACCCAGGGCTGGGACCCGTTCGCCGCATGCGAGGAAAGCGAGGAGCCTGCGGTCGATCCGATCGCGATGGCCCGCGCCGCCGCCCATGCCGAGGGCTATGCCCAGGGCGTCGAGGACGCGACCCGCGAATTCCAGGCCCTGTCCGAAGCGCAGGCGCGCGACGCCGGACTGATCGGCGGCATCTCGCACGCGCTGTCCTCGCGGATCGACCGCGACATGATGGCGAACCAGTTGCGGCACACCGTCATGGCGCTGGTCACCCGGCTGGTCGGTGAGACCGGCATCGACGCCGACCGACTGACCGCGCGGATCGAAGGCGCGATCGACCTGCTGGCCGAGGCGCATGAGTCCGCGATGCTGCGCGTCCATCCCGACGATGTCGCCGCACTGGACGGGCGACTGCCGCAGACGATCTTTCCGGTCGGCGATCCCAGTGTCGAGCGCGGCGGCTTCGTGCTGGAAAGCGCCTCCACCATCATCGAGGACGGACCGCGCCTATGGCTCGATCAACTGGCGGCGGTCATGGACAAGGTGCCGGTCCCGTCATGCTGAACCGGTTCACCGCCGACTATCTGGAAACGCTGGCCCAGGCCGATTTCGCGCCGCGCGTCAGCGTGTCGGGGCGGCTGTCCTCCTATGACGGGCTGTTGATGGAGGCGGTCGGCCTGTCGCTGCCGGTCGGCACCGTCTGCGCGATCGGCGATACGGAGAGCGAGCGGGTGGAGGCCGAGGTGATCGGTTTCCGCAATGGCCGCACCCTCCTGATGAATCTGGGCGGTCCCGCGCCGCTGCTGCCGCGCGCGCCGGTGCGCCCGCTCGGTCCTCCGGGCGAGGCCGAAGTGGGCGCGGCGATGCTGGGCCGCGTGGTCGACGGGTCGGGCAAGCCGATCGACGGCCTCGGTCCCATTCGCGGCGCAGGCCGCTGGCCGCTGGCGGGCCGGATGCAGTCGCCGCTCGATCGCGGCCGGGTGCGCGAGCCGCTGGACGTCGGGGTGCGCGCGATCAACGGGCTGCTGACCATCGGCCAGGGCCAACGGGTCGGCATCATGGCGGGTTCGGGCGTCGGCAAATCGGTTCTGCTCGGCATGATGGTCCGCGCCGCCAAGGCCGATGTGATCGTCATCGGCCTGATCGGCGAACGCAGCCGCGAGGTCGCCGACTTTCTGGAAACCAAGGTGGCGGGCGAAGCGCGTGCGCGCTCGGTCGTGGTCGCGGTGCCCGCCAACCATTCGCCGGTGCTGCGCATTCGCGGGGCCCTGCGCGCCACCGCCATTGCCGAGGCGTTCCGCGCCGAGGGCAAGAAGGTGCTCCTCATCATGGATTCGCTGACCCGCGTCGCCCATGCCGGGCGCGAAATCGGGCTGGCGCTGGGCGAACCCGCCTCGGCACGCGGCTATCCGCCGTCCGCGATCGCGATGCTGCCCAATCTGATCGAGCGCGCCGGGGCCGATGCGCACGGGCCGGGTTCGATCACCGCCATCTACACCGTGCTGGCGGACGGCGACGACGGCAACGACCCGGTGGTCGACTCGGCGCGTTCGATCCTGGACGGGCATATCGTGCTCAACCGCCATCTGGCCGAGCGCGGCGTCTATCCGGCGATCGATATCGGCCCCTCGGTCAGCCGCGTCATGACCGACATCGTCGGCAAGCCCCATGCGATGGCCGCGCGGACGCTGCGTCGTCACCTGGCGACCTATGAGGAAAATCGCGACCTCGTGCTGATGGGCGCGTACCGGGCGGGCGCGGACCCGGCGATCGATGCCGCCATCGCCTGCCACCCGGCGGTGATGGAATATATCCGCCAGGACGCCGACGAGATCGTGCCGCTCGACCACGCGGTCGAGGAACTGGTCGGCGTGTTCGGCCAGCCCGGCGTCTGACCGAAGGACACCCCATGCCCAACCGGCAACAGGCGATGCTGAACCGGCTCCACCGGGTCCGCACGCTGCAACTCAACCTGACCATGGCCGAGGAATCGCGCGCGCAGGAGCGGGTCGCGACCGAGCGCCAGCTATCCGATCGCATCGCCCAACTGGCCCAGGCGGTCGCCCCCACCCCGGCCCCGCCGACCTCGGCGGTGGCGCTGATGGCGCGGGCGCATTTCCGCAACCGGTTGAACGAATCCTCCGACGCCGCCGCCGGGCGCGTTGCCGCCGCCGAGCGCCAGGCGGACCGCGCCGCCGAGCAGACCCGCGATGCCAAGCGCGACCAGACGGCGGTCGAAAAGCTGCTGGAACGCGCCCGCGCCGCCGCGATCCGCGCCGAGATGCGCGCGCTGGAGGACATGCCCGCCGCGCCGCCGCGCCGCTCGCAAAATCGGCACGATCCTTGCTGACGGGTATCATGCCATGTCAGCCATTCCCTCCCCCCTCACGCTGGATGCCCTGCATCCCGGTCGTAGCCTGTCCGCCAAGCCGGGCGGCACGAGCCCGGCAGGCGACGGAAATCCGGGGAAATTTTCCGATCTCCTGGCGATAGCGTCGCCCGCCGCAGACGTGGGCGGGCTTTCACTCGTTACCGAGGACGATGATTCCTCGCCGGAGACGAGCGACAAGGCGGCAACGGACCCCGGCAATCCCTTGCCGGGCATCTTGCCGATGGTCCTGCCGGTCTTCGCCGACGTGCCGCCGCCACCGCAATATGCGGCACCGGTCGCCAGCGGTGAGGCCGCCGCGACGGTGATCGCCCCGCAGGATGGTACGCCAAGGATCGACGGTAACACGATCGTGGCGACGCCGCGCGGCGCCACGGACCCCGGTGCCCCACGCCTCGACGCCGCGACGCCCCCGATCCTGCCGAGCGACACCGCGATGCTCGATGTGGTGGCGAACGCCACCGGCCAGGTCACCGACATGCCGACCCCGGCGGCCCGGACCACCGGCTTTCGCTTGGTCGCCGCCCAGCCCCGTGTCGAGACGAACACCGACATGGCCGCCCTGTCCCCCGCTATGCCCAGCGGCCCGCTGAGCGTGCTGCAACCCGCGCAAGGCGCGCCGGTGATCGGCCTGCTGGCGGAGACGCTGCGCCATTTTTCCACACCGCCCGAGGATCGCGACGAGGCGTCCGACCGTGCGCCCCTGACCGTGGCGGGCGCTGCCGATCCCGTCGCGCTGGCGGCGACCGATGGCGCGCGTCCCGTGGTCGCGACGACCGCGACCGCCGATCAGGCTCCGCTCGACATGACGCAGCATCACTGGCCGCAGGCGATGATCGACCGGATCGACCGCGTGCGCGAGGACGCCGCGACCGCCGACACCCGGATTCAGCTGTCGCCCGACGCGCTGGGCGGAATAGCCGTCGCGATCCGGCGCGACGACGACCGGACGCATATCCACTTCACCGCCGAGCAGGCGCACACCGCGACGATCCTGGCGGACGCGCATGCGACGCTCGCCCAACTGGCCGAGGACAAGGGGATGCGGCTGGGCAGCATGGCGGTGCAGGCGGGGGCGACCGGCGGCTCCGACCTGGGCCAATCGGCGCGCGACCAGCGTCCGTCGACCCCGCCTACCCCCATGGTTCCGGCACGCCCGCGCGCGCCCGAGGCCGACCCATTCCGCGAGAGCGCGTCGGGCGATCCCGCCGCCGCCACCACCCGAATCGCCTGAGGAACTGAAATATGAGCGACGCGAAAGACACGCCCGAAACCGAGGGCACGCCCAAGAAGAAGAAGGGCAAGATCGGCAAGATCCTCGTCATGGCCACCGGGGTCGTCGTCCTTTTGGGCGGTGGTGTCGGGGCCGGGCTCTATGCGGCCAATTCGGGGCTGGTCGGCGGCCATTCGACCAAGGACAAGGCCGCCGCCGAAGAGGCCGAGGCCGATGCCAGCCATCCCGGCCCCAAGCTGGTCCCCAAGGCCGAGCAGAAGCGCGCCGGTGAGGCCGAAGGCGAAGAAGGCGGCGGCCATGGCGGCGGCGAAGGAGCAGAGGGCGAAGGCGGCGGCCATGAGAATGTCGGCATGAAGACGCCGATCGGCGATGGCGGCGAACGCTATGCCAGCAACTATTACCAGTTGCCCAAGGACTTCACGTCCAACATGCGCGACTCCGTGCACATCATCCAAGTCGGGCTGGCGGTATCGACGCCCTATGACGATACGGTCATCAACAATCTGAAGACCAACGACCTGGCGGTCCGCTCGGCCATCCTGATGACGCTGGGCGACGCCAATGAGGAAGCCGTGTTCTCCAGCGAGGGCAAGCGCCAGCTGCAACGCAGGCTGGTCGACGCGATCAACGAGATTCTTCGGCAGAAAGAGGGATTCGGGGGTATCGCTAACGTCTACTTTACCAATTTTGTTGTTCAGTGAGGCATGGTTAACGCCGTCCCTCAGGCCGAACGACGCGAGCGCAATCGGGAACAGCCCGCCGCCGATCACGGCGTGCTGGGTTCGACCAAGCTCAACCCGTTCGGCGATCTGCACACGATGCAGCATCTGTCCGCGCGTCTGGCGCGGACCCTGCGGGGGCTGTTCGAATCGCTGCTTCGCGAGGAACTGCGCTGCTGGGCGGAGCCGCTGGTCGTCCAGCGTTTCGCCGATTACCGGGCGGAGCGCGGCGAAGGGCTGAGCGCGTGGTTGCCGATGACGATGAGCGCGCCCGGCGGGTCGCCCCCCGATTCGCAGGCGCTGATCGTCATCGATGGCGGGTTCGGCCTGTCGTTGATCGACCTGCTCTTCGGCGGCACCGGCCATGTGCCCGATCCCCTGCCCGCCGAATTCTCGCACGGGGCCGAGACGATGGTGACGCAGCTTGGCGACATGATGGCGATCCCGCTGCGCAATGCATGGGAATCGCTGGCCCGGCTGGACTTTCGCGCCGGTCGTCCCGAATCCTCGCCCGCCATGCTGTCGGGGATCGAGGGCGAGGACGCGATGATCGTCACCCGTTTCGGCATCGCCGGACAGACGCGCCGCCCGACCATGCTCGACATCCTCTATCCCGTCAGCGCGTTGAAGCCGCACGGCTCCGCCCTGACCGGCAAGGTGGTCGACAAGCAGGCCGCCGCCGATCCCACCTGGCGCGGCGACCTGACCCGCGCGGTGATGACGGTGCGTTTCCCGGTCCGCTCGGTCCTGGCCGAACCCGTCGTTCCGCTCAGCCGCCTGATGGACCTGAAGATCGGCGACGTGATCCCGATCAGTTTCGGCCCGGAAGTGCCGGTGATGGTCGGCGGCGACCTGCTCGGCATGGGCACGGTCGGCACCGCCAATGGCCGCGCCGCCGTCCAGCTTACCACGCTCAACCGGTCCATCGAGGGACTGGCCCGCGCTCACGAAGGATTCGAACAATGAACGATATGGCCGGGGGCTTCCCCGTCGACACGTCGGTTGCGGCCAATTTCCGGCTGCTCCAGGATGTCGATGTCAAGCTGACCGTCGAGATCGGCTCGACCCAATTGTCGTTGCGCGAGTTGCTGGCGCTGTCCGAATCGAGCGTCATCGAGCTGGACCGCCAGGCAAACGAACTGCTCGACGTGCTGGTCAACGGCACGCTGATCGGGCGGGGCGAGGTGGTGACGGTCGGCGACCGCTTCGGCGTGCGCATGACCGAACTGGTCAACCCCGACAAGCGCGGCTGATCCCCCCGATGCTCTGGTCCTATATCCTGAAGCTGGTCGTCCTGCTCCCGCTGATCTGCGGGTTGATGATCGGGTGCCTCTATCTCTGGCGGCGACTGGAAAGCCGGATGCCGGGGCGTCCGGCGACGCGGCTGATCCATGTGCGCGAGACGATGATGATCTCGCCCGGCCTGCGGCTGGCGGTGATCGAGTTCGAGGGGCGCAACCTGCTCGTCTCGGTCGGGCGTGGCGGCGTGCAACTGGTCGACAAGGTCGACGGTAAGGGCCCCACGACGCCGGTCACGCCGACGCCGATGGAACAGACCACTCCACGCGGTCGCGACTTCGTGTCGCGCTTCGCGCCGAAGACGTTCGACCAATGAGCATTTCCGTGACCCGCCGGGGCACCGGCCCCGCGCTGATACGAGCGCATGGCCGCGCGGCACCGGCCCGCAGCCTGAAGCCGCTGTGGATTCTGCTGGCACTGCTGCTGGCGCTGGTCATCGCGATGCCCGCCTTCGCCCAAGCGGCCCCCGCCGCCGCTCCGGCCGCCGCCCCCGCACCGGGTGTCGGCGACGCGGTGGACCGCGCGATCGGCCAGCTCGGCGGCGGCGGCAATGGCAGCTCGGGCTCGCTGAGCCTGTCGCTCCAGGTCCTGATCATCATGGGCCTGCTGACGATCCTGCCGGGCATCATCCTGATGATGACCAGCTTCACCCGGATCGTCATCGTCCTCGCCATCCTGCGCCAGGCGCTGGGCCTGCAACAGACCCCGCCCAACCAGGTGCTGATCGGCCTGTCGGTGTTCCTGTCGCTGTTCATCATGGCGCCGACCATCAGCCAGATGAACGCGAACGCGATCCAGCCCTATGCCGAGGGTCGCCTGCCCGGCACCGAGATGATCAAGGCCGCGGGCGCGCCGCTCCACGCCTTCATGGCCAAGCAGACCCGGATCAAGGACGTGACGATGTTCGCCGAAATGGCGAAGTCGGGCCCCTATGCCAGCCCCAACGACATTCCCTATTCGGTGCTGCTGCCCGCCTTCGTCACTTCCGAATTGAAGACGGCGTTCCAGATCGGTTTCCTGATCTTCCTGCCCTTCATCGTCATCGATCTGGTGGTGGCGACGGTATTGATGGCGCTGGGCATGATGATGCTGTCGCCATCGATCATCTCGCTGCCGTTCAAGCTGCTGCTGTTCGTGCTGGTCGATGGATGGGCGCTGACCATGGGCAGTCTGGCGAACAGTTTCGCGACGTGATTCCCCTGGGCTTCGACTTCGTTCAGCCTGAACGGCTGTGAGGAGAAGCCCGAGATCCCAACCGCCGTTCAGCCTGAGCGAAGTCGAAGGCCACGGGAAACCCTCTCCCACGGAAGCACCCGAGCATCATGGACGCCGATTATTTCCTGACGCTGGCCAACCAGACCATGTGGGTGCTGGCGCTCGCCGCCGCACCGATCCTGCTGCCCGTGCTGGTGTCGGGGCTGGTGATCGGCATGGTGCAGGCCGCGACCTCGATCAACGAACAGACCCTGTCCTTCGTGCCGAAGCTGATCGTCGTCGCCGTCTCGATCCTGATCTTCGGCAGCCTCATCATGGGCCTGCTGAGCGACTTCACCGTCAGCATGTTCGAGCGTATCCCGGACCTGGTCAAGTGAAGGCCTGGGTCAAGTAACATGCTCGGCTTCGGCCTCTCGATCGAACCGCAGGCCTGGGCGATCCTGTTCATCATGGTCCGGGTCGGGGCGGCGTTCATCACCGCGCCGGTGTTCGGCGCGGTGTCGATCCCCCTGCCCGTGCGGGTCAGCCTGGCCGGGGCGATCGCCTTTCTGGTCAACATGGCGCACCCGGTCGTGCCGCCGCCGGTGATCTTCGCCCTGCCCACCATCATGTCGGTCGCGGCGGAGGCGATCGTCGGGCTGGCGCTCGGCCTGATCCTGCAAGTCGCCTTCACCGCGCCGCTCGTCGCCAGCGAGTTGATCGGCGGATCGATGGGGATCAACTTCGCCGCGACCGTCGATCCGCTCAACGGTCGCTCGACCCAGGCGCTGGGCCAGTTCTTCACGGTGATGCTGACCCTGTTGTTCCTGTCGGTCGACGGGCATCTCGTCCTCGTCGATACCATCGTGAAGAGCTATGACGCGCTGCCCCCCGGACAGGCCTGGATGGCCCCGGCGCAGTTTCGCGCCATCGCGCTGTTCGGCAGCTACGCCTTCCTCGCGGGGTTGCTGCTGGCGCTGCCGGTCGGTTTCCTGCTGCTCTGCCTCAACCTCGTCATGGGGATGATGAGCCGCGCCGCGCCCTCGCTCAACCTCTTCTCGGTGGGCCTGCCGGCCGCGCTGTTCCTCGGCGTCATCGCCATCGCCATCGCCTTCCCCGCCATGGGGGACTATATGCTCGTCATCCTCCGCGAAGGCCTTGCCGCCACCCAGACGCTGGTGCTCGGCTGATGTCGGAGGGCGGCGAAAAGACGGAAGCCCCAACCCAGAAGCGTCGCGAAAAAGCGCGCGACGACGGGCAGATCCTGCGCAGCCGCGATCTGGCGGCGGCGCTGGTGATGATGGCGGGTATCGCCTGGCTGATCTTCGCAGGGCCCACCCTGCTCGGCGCATGCAAGGCGGTGATGGCCGCCAGCTTCCAATTCAGCCATGCCGATGTCGAGGATTTCGAGCCCTTCCGCCCGCTGATGGAGGCGGGATGGAAGCTGGCCCCCTCGCTCGCCTCGCTGTTCGCGGTCACCATCGTCGCGACCATCGCGTCGCAGGCGGGGCTGGGCTCGCTCCACTTCAATCCCAAGGCGATCGCGCCCAAACCCTCCAAGCTCAATCCCGCCTCGGGCCTGAAGCGCATCTTCGGCATGCAGGGCTGGACCGAGCTGGGCAAGTCGCTGCTCAAGGTCGTGCTGCTCGGCGCGATCGGCGCGTACATGCTGTGGAAGTCGTCGCGCACCACCATGGGGCTGGCGCAGTCGGACCTCAACAGCGCGCTCGGCTCGCTGGGCGGGACCTTCATCTCGGTGCTGCTGGTGATGGGCATGGGGCTGGTGCTGATCGCGGGCTTCGACGTGCCGCTCCAGATCTTCCAGCTCTTCTCCAAGCTCAAGATGACCAAGCAGGAGGTCAAGGACGAGCATAAGGAGAGCGAGGGCAATCCCGAGGCCAAGGCGCATATCCGGGGCAAGCAGCGCGAAATGTCGCGCCGGGCGGTCCGCGCGGCGGTGCAGGAGGCGCATGTCATCCTGACCAACCCGACCCATTTCGCGGTCGCGCTGCGCTACGAACGGGGGCAGGACGAGGTGCCGGTGGTCGTCGCCAAGGGCCGAGGGGCTACCGCGCTGGCGATCCGCGAGATGGCGGGCGAATATGCCAAGCCCGTGCTGGAATATCCCCAGCTTGCCCGCGCCGTCTATTACACCAGCCGCGAGGGGCAGGAGGTCCGCGCCGACCTGTATCAGGCGATCGCCGTCGTGCTCGCCTTCGTCTTCGGGCTCAACGCAGGCGCGGGTGGCACGGCGCAGCCGCCGGTCGAGGTGCCGGTCGACGCCCGTTTCGACGAAAACGGCCAGCCCCAGTCATGAACCGGTACGCCATGAACGGTTCGTCGCAAATCCCTAAAGAAACCATCCCGATGGTCGTTCACGAAGGCGAACGCGTGCCGGAGTCCCGTCGATGACGACCATTTCCTCGACCTCATCGACGTCTGCGGTGACCAGCACCACGGCGACCAAGTCGACCACGGACGCCACCAAATCCGCCGCGCAGGCGCTGTTCACCTCGCTCCAGACCGGTTCCGGCATGGATTTGTCCGCGCTGGTCCCCTCGCTGGTCCAGGCGCAGTTCGCCGCGCGCACCGCGGCGCTGAAGGCGAAGGCCGATACGCTGACCTCGCAGATTTCGGCGACATCGACGGTGATGAGCTCGATCACCGACTTCGCCAGCTCGCTCGCCTCGCTCGCCAAGGGCGGGACGCTCGCCACCCAGGCGAGCAGCGGCAATCCGGCGGTGTTCAGCGTGACGACGGCGGCGGGCGCGAAGCTGGCCGGGCTGTCCAAGTCGATCACCGTCAACGCACTCGCCACGCCGCAGACCAGCGTGACGCGCATCAGCTATGACCGGACCGCCTCGATGGGCACCGGCAGCTTGTCGATCCAGGTCGGCTCCAAAGCCGCCGTCACGGTCCAGTTCGATGACGGCACCAGCCCGACGATCGACGATGTCGCGGCCAGGATCAACGCGGCAAAGACCGGCGTCACCGCCTCGGTCATCACCGATGCCGACGGCAAGGCCTATCTGTCCTTCACCGGCGCGACGGGCGCGGCGAACAGCTTCACCGTGACCGCCAGCGAGGGGGCGACGGCGGGCCTGTCGCGGCTCAACGTCGGTGGCGGCGCGACAGGTACGCGCAACACCTCCACGGCCGCCAATGCCGAGCTGACGGTTGACGGCGTCACGGTGGAGCGCGCCAGTAATACCATCAGCGATCTGGTGAGCGGCGTAACGATGACGCTGAACGCGGTCTCGACCACCCCGGTCTCACTGACCGGCACGCGGCCGACCGCCGCGCTGACCTCGGTCGTGTCGGACTTCGTGGCGACCTTCAACGACAAGATCACCGAGCTGAACAAGGAACTGAACCCCCAGACGGGCGATCTGCGCAGCAACCTCGCGGCGCGCACGCTGTCCCAGTCGCTGGGGCGGTTGACCACGTCCAAGATCGTGCCCGGCGACGCCAGCACGCCGGGCCCCAAGACGCTGGCCGATCTGGGCGTCGGGACCAACAAGGACGGGACGCTGAAGGTCGACACGGTGCGTCTGGCGCAGGTGATGGCGCAATATCCGGATGCGGTCGAACAGATGTTCCAGTCGAGCGGCGACAATCTGGTCGGCCTGTCGGCGCAGTTGAACGGCATCCAGATGGCGGCGACCAGCACCCTTTACGGGCTCGGCGCGACCGCCAGGCAGTTGAGCCAGGACCAGAGCGCCAACGCTCTGGCCCAGAGCGATCTGGCGGACGATCAGAGCGCGGCGCAGGACCGGATGACGGCGCAGTTCTCCGCGATGAACGCGCGCGTCTCCAGCTACAAATCGGTGCAGAATTTCATGGACCAGCAGGTCAAGATGTGGACGAAGAGCAGCTAAGATGGCCTATGCAACCGGACTGCTGGCCGATCCCGCCGCGACCTATCGCCAGATCGACGTCGTCGGCCGCACCGCGATGGCGGACGGCCCCGCGCTCGTCCAGCTTCTCTACGAGGAACTCATCTCCGCGCTCCGTTCGGCGGCGTGGGCGACCGAGCATGGGCAGCTCGCGCGCAAGAGCGAGCGGGTGACCCGCGCCACCGCCATCCTGTTCGCGCTGGAGGCGGGGCTCGACTTCGAGAATGGCGGCGACATGTCGATCACCTTCGCCAAACTCTATGCGGGTGCGCGGCGGCAGATCGTCGACGGCTCGCTGGACCAGAATCCGAAGCTGTTCCGCGACGTGGCGGACAACATCGCCGATATCGCCGAAGCCTGGGAGACGGTCCGCCAGATGAGCAAGAAGGCGGGGGCGTAAGGGGGCCGCTCCCCACCCTGCGTTCAGCCTGAGCGAAGTCGAAGCCTGTCCTGAGCGCCTGCCTTGGCAGGCAGTCGAAGGGGCCAAGGGGATCCCTCCGCCAAGCCGCCAGCGCGGAACGTGCGCTTCGACTTCGCTCAGGCCGAACGGATGGCCGGGGCGGGGGTGAAGATTACCGCCGGAACCAGTGCCGCTGGACGAAATAGATGACGATCCCCGCCGCGATCAGCGCGCAGCCCCCGAGGATCGCGTCGAACGCCCAGGGCTCCTCGGCATAGGGCAGGTTCTTGACGTTCATCCCGTAAACCCCGGTAATGAAGGTCAGCGGCAGGAACACCATCGCCACGATCGAGATGACCAGCGCCCGATTGTCGATCTGCTCGGCGCGCATGTCGGTCAGCGTCTCATGGATCAGCGCGGAGCGTTCGCGGATCGATTCCAGTTCCTCGGCCATGCGCGCGGCGCGGTCGGCGGCGGCGGACAGATGCAGCCGGTCGTCATCCGCCAGCCAGTCGCCCGGCAGCGCCGCGAGTTTCTCCAGCGCCGCACGCTGCGGATTGAGGAAGCGGCGGTATCCGATCGCGGCGACCCGCACCCGGCTGACCGTGCGGCGAAGCTGGAACACGCGGTGTTCGTCCAACTGCTCCTCGCAACTGTCGAGTTCGTCGCCCAGCCCCGCGACATCGGGGTCCAGGTCGCTGGTGATCGCGGTGGCGAAGGCGGTGATCAGGTCGCCCGGATCGGCGATGGCGCCGCCCTCCACCTCCTTGCGCACCGCATCCACCGCCAGCAGCGGGCGGCGCGTGACCGAATAGACCTTGCCCTTCACCGCCCAGATCCGGACCGAGGCGAGCATGTCCGACCCGTCGAGCGGCTCGCTGCTGCGCCCGCGCAGGTTGAGGAACGCCCCCTCGCCCACCGCCTCGCAGCGCGGGCGCGTCTCGGTCGCGGTCAGCGCGTCGACGACATAATCCTCCAGATGCGCCGATTCGCACAGCCAGCGTTGCGCCACCGCGTCATTGGTCTCCAGATGCACCCAGACCAGCCGGGCTTTCGCCTCCACCGCCTCGCGGATCGGGATGGCGTCCGCCTTGCCCCCGTCGATGCGATAGGCGAAGCCGGTCATGCGTGCCTGTCCATGGTCAGGTCGACGATCTGCCCCTCGCCCGGTTCCATGGGCAATGCGTCGCTTTCGATCCGAACCGCATCGGCGCGCGCACGGTCCAGGATGGCGGACGGCACGTCGGGGCGATGATAGACCCGGTCGGCAGCGGCGAGCGCGCGCGCCTGTCGCAGGGTCAGGTCGTCCGGGTCGCACGAGGTCAGGACAAAGGTCGCGACCGACGCCGCCGGACGCTCGACGCCCGCCAGCCAGCCCGCGACATCGGTTTCGCCCGCCAGAGGATCGAGCGCACCGCCCGGCGACAGCGCCGCCCCGATCGCACGCCGCCGCTCCGCCCCGTCCGGGAACCGCGTGCGCAAGGCGGCGCGGGCGGCGTACAGCCCCTCGGCCAGCGTCCCCAGTCCGGCGGGCAACAAGGCCTCGAGCCGCTGGCGCAAAGCCGCCGCCAGTCCCGCCGACACGCCGCCGGTGCCGATCGCGACGATCACCGGCCCGCGCTCTACGATAGCGGGCAGGGTGAAGTCGCACGCCGCCGGGCGATCCACCGCATTGACCAGCACGCCGCGCGCCTTCAACCGGGCGATGGCTCCTTGCGCTTGGCCCTCGTCCTCGATCGCGACGATGGCGAGCGCGGCTTGCGCGTCTTCCCCCACCACCAGCGCACCGGCGCGGTCGAGCAGACGCCGCTTGGCCTCGGCGGGCTCCCCCTCGCCCAGCAGGATGACCGGGCGACCAGCCAACCGGACGAACAGTGGCAGGCTCGCGAGGCTCACCGCCCCGCCCCCGCATTGTCGCCCCAGCGCAGGCTAGGGCCTCTGCCGACTGACGGCCCGAAACCCGCCAAAGATCCCAGCCTTCGCTGGGATGACGGTTTAGACGGGGAACCCGCCCGTCGCCTCACTTCTTCAGCCACTCCGGCACACGCTCGGCGGCGATGATCGTCTCGGCGGCGATGCGGTCGGCGACGACGGCATAGCGGTCGCCCTCCACCATCACCTCGGGCACCAGCGGGCGGCTGTTATAGGTCGACGCCATGGTCGCGCCATAAGCCCCCGCTGTGCGGAACACGGCGAGGTCGCCCGATTTCACCACGTCGATCTCGCGGTTCATCGCGAAGGTGTCGCCCGTCTCGCATACCGGCCCCGCGATATTCGCCATCATCCGCTCGCCGGTCGGCTTCACCGCGACGAAGTCGTGCCAGGCGTCGTAGAGCGCAGGGCGCGTGAGGTCGTTCATCGCCGCATCGACGATGACATAGGGGTTGGCGACGCCCGGCTTCACCCAGACGACTTCGGTCGCCAGCACGCCCGCATTGCCCGCGATCACCCGTCCCGGCTCGAACATCAGTTCGACATCCCAGTCCTTCGTCACGCGCGCCACCATCTCGCCATAAGCGGCGGGGGCGGGCATGACGTCGCCGGGCTTGTAGGGAACGCCCAGGCCGCCGCCCAGATCGACGCGGCTGATGCGGTGCCCCGCCCCGCGCAGTTCGGCGACCAGTTCGCCGATCCGCTTATAGGCGGCCTCCAGCGGCGCGAGATCGCCCAACTGGCTGCCGATGTGGCAGGCGACGCCCTTCAGGTCGATACCGGGCAGCCCCGCCAGACGGTCGAACATGCCCAGCGCCTGGTCGATCGGCACGCCGAACTTGTTCTCCTTGCGCCCGGTCGAAATCTTGGCGTGGGTGCCAGCGTCCACGTCCGGGTTCACCCGCAGCGTGGCGGGGGCGACCAGCCCGCGTTCATGCGCCAGTTCGGCAAGGACCGCGCCCTCTTCCTCCAGTTCCAGGTTGAACTGGCCGATCCCGGCCTCCAGCGCGGCGATCAATTCGGCGCGGGTCTTGCCGACGCCGGAGAAAACGATGTCCTCCGCCTTCATCCCCGCCGCCAGCGCGCGGCGCATCTCGCCGACCGAAACCACGTCCGCGCCATACCCTTCGTCCGCCAGCACGCGCAGCACGGCGAGGTTGGGATTCGCCTTGATCGCATAGGCCAGATGCACGCGCGGCAGGGCGCTCAGCCCCTCGCGGAACACCTGCGCATGGCGACGGAAGGTGGAGGCGGAATAGATATAGACCGGCGTGCCGACCTCGGCAGCGATCCGGGCTACGGGCACGTCCTCCACATGGAGTTCGCCGTTCGAGAAATGAAAATGGTCCATCAGCGGGGGGGCAAATCAAATTCGTCCGAACGCCGGTCCTGCGACTGGGTCATCAGTTCGTCGGAGCGCTGCGGGCGTTGTTGGGGGGTGGCCGTCAGCAATTGCTGCGGCGTCGGAGTCGCGGTGGCGCCGCGGGGTGCCACGGGCAGGCTCTCGCCCTTGGCCGGTTGCAGCCGGTTGGCCGCACCGCAGGCCGAAAGCGCCAGCGCGACCAGCAGGGCGATCGCGCGCTTCATGCCCGCAATCCCCGTGCCGTCGCGATGGCCGCATGGACATTGGCGGGCGCGGTGCCACCGAAGCTGACCCGGCTGGCGACCGAGGCATCCACCGACAGCACGTCATAGATACCGGCGTTGATCCGCGCGTCGATGGCGGTCAATTCCTCGATCGACAGTTGGTGCAGCATCACGCCCTTCTCCTCGGCGAGTTTCACCGCGCGGCCGGTGATGTGATGCGCCTCGCGGAACGGAATGCCGCCGACCCGCACCAGCCAGTCGGCCAGATCGGTCGCGGTCGAGAAGCCCGCCTCCGCCACCGCGCGCATCCGCTCCGTCCGGAAGGTCGCGCTCTGGATCATCCCGGTCATCGCCGCGATCGACAGCGCCAGCAGGTCGTGCGCCTCGAACACCGGCGGCTTGTCGTCCTGCATGTCCTTGGAATAGGCGAGCGGCAGGCCCTTCATCGTGACCATCAGGCTGGTCATGCAGCCCATGATCCGCCCCGCATGGCCGCGCACCAGTTCGGCGGCGTCCGGGTTGCGCTTCTGTGGCATGATCGAGCTGCCTGTCGACCATTGGTCGCTGAGCGCGACAAAGCCGAAGGGCTGCGACGCCCAGAGCACGAACTCCTCGGCCAGCCGCGACAGGTGCAGCGAGCAGTTGGTCGCCGCCTGGAGATAGTCGATGGCGAAGTCGCGGTCGCTGACCGCATCGAGCGAATTGCGCGTCGGCTCGTCGAAGCCGAGCGCCGCCGCCGTCATGTGCCGGTCGACCGGAAAGCCCGTCCCCGCCAGCGCCGCCGAGCCCAGCGGACACTGGTTCATCCGCGCGCGCGCCGCCACGAAGCGGCTGGCATCGCGCACGATCATCTCGTGATAGGCCATCAGGTGATGGCCCAACGTCACCGGCTGCGCGGACTGAAGATGGGTGAAGCCCGGCATCACGCTGTCGGCATGGTCTTCGGCGCGGGTCAGCAAGGCGTTGCGCAGAGCGCCCAGCGCGGCCAGCGTCTCGTCGATCGCGTCGCGCACCCAAAGGCGGAAATCGGTCGCGACCTGATCGTTGCGCGACCGCGCGGTGTGCAGCCGCCCCGCGACCGGGCCGATCAGCGCGGCCAGCTTCGCCTCGGTCTGCATATGGATGTCTTCGAGGGTCAGATCCTCGGCCACGCCGTTCGCGGCATAGTCCTCGGCGACCCGGTCCAGCCCGGCGGAAATCGTCGCGGCGTCCTCGGCAGAGACGATCCCCTGTCGGCCCAGCATCGCGACATGCGCTTTCGATCCGGCGATATCCTGTTTCCACAATCGCTTGTCGAAGGGGATGGACGCGTTTATCTCGCGCATCACCGCGGCGGGACCTTCTGCGAAGCGCCCGCCCCACATTGCGTTGGAGCCGCCCATGTCGTCGCGTACCGTGATCGCCTGTCTCCTGGGGCTGATGGTCGCCGGGTGCGATAGGCAAAGCCCCGCGCCGGAGCAAGCCAGCAACACCTCCGACACACAAGTTTCAAGTGGGGAAGTGACCGGCGGGGAAGCGACCGCCGCCCCCGCGCCGGACGCGCCCAAGCCCGCCGGTGCCGTCGATCGCAGCCACAAGGGCGAGGCCGCCCCGACGCTGGGCTTCACCACGCTCGACGGCAAGCCCATGACGCTGGCCGATTTCCGGGACAAGCCGGTGCTGATGAACCTGTGGGCGACCTGGTGCGGGCCGTGCGTGGCGGAGATGCCGACGCTGGCCGCCACGGCGGATCGTCTGAAAGGCAAGGTCGCGGTGATCGCCGTGGCGCAGGACGATGCCGCCAAGGTCAAACCCTTCCTGACGGGCAAGTCCCTCGACGCGCTGCCCATCTATCTCGACCCCAAATTGTCCCTGAGCGTCCATTACAAGGCGAACCTGCCGACCACGATCCTGTACGGTGCGGACGGCAAGGAAGTCTGGCGGGTGACCGGCGGCTTCGACTGGGCGGGCGCGGAGGCACAGAAGCTGCTCGCCGAAGCGGCGTAACCCCCCGATCCTCCCCGGCACGGGATCATTGCGAAAGTCGCCCTTCCGCTCCCCCCTGTCCGCCACCTCGGCGAAGGCCGCGGTCCAGTTGCGAGACGATTGGAGCAACTTACCCATGCTATCCTAACCGGATCCCGGCCTTCGCCGGGATGGTCTGACGGGTTTTGCAACGCTTCCCGGCACGGGGAGGTGGCAGGCCGAAGGCCTGACGGGGGGCTTCCACACAGGACACGCCTTGCGGCGATCCCCCTCCACCGGCTTCGCTGGCCCCCCTCCCCGTGCCGAGGAGGATAAAAAATCCCCGCCCGGTGTGAACCGGACGGGGCAGGCTGGGGTAAAAGCCGTTGTCGGGATCGGGGGCGCTGCCCCCCTTCTCCGTCAGAATTCCGCCGTCAGGCCGATGAACACCGACCGGCCGACCACGTCGTACATGCCGGGATAGGTGTTGCCGTTGCCGAACGAGGACAGCAGCCCCTGCGCGATGATCGGCGGATCCTTGTCGAGCAGGTTGTTGACGCCCGCGCGGAAGGTGACGCCGTCCTGCACCTTGGCGGTCGCGGCCAGATCGAAATAGCTATACGCCTTGATCCGGCTGTTGAAGAGCGACGGCGTACCGGTCAGGTTCGGGTCGGTGGAATTGTTCGTCAGGTTCGTCGCGCCGATATAGCGCCAGTTGAGCGAGATCGTCCCCACCTTCGACGCATCGGTCCAGGTGAAGCGCGACTGGTGCCGCCATTCGGGCGTCGGCTGGCCGCAAACGGGGCCGAAATAGCCGACACAGTCATAGGAACCCAGGCCCGGCACCGGCTCGTTCACCAGCTTGCGGTTCCAGGTGCCCTGGAAGTCGATCGCCAGCGATCCCACGCCGCCCAGCGGCTGGAGATAGGCCAGGCCGAAGTCCACGCCCGAGGTGCGCAGCGAACCCGTATTCTGCGTCGTCGAGACGATATAGCCCTGGTCACCGAAGATGATGCCGCCGCGCGGATCACGCTTGAACAGGTTGCAGAAGAAGGGGTTGCCCGTCGCGATGCACTGGCTGATCGTCTGGTTGACCGAGATCGAACCGATATAGTCGCGCACCTTGATGTCGAAATAATCGACCGAGAAGGACAGCCGCTTCAGGAAGGTCGGCGTCAGGACCAGACCGGCGGTGAAGGTGTCGGCGGTTTCGGGCTTCAGCGCCGGATTGCCACCGAACTGCGCGGTGCAGGTTTCCGCCGGGCACTCCGTGATGCGGCCATATTGCGCCTGGGTCACGCCGGTCAGGGCGCACTGGGCGAAGGTCGCGGTCGGCGTCGCGGTGGAGCAGGGGTCCTGCGCGCTGACATTGCCGTTGAACTGCGGGCCGAACAATTCCGAGACGTTGGCGGCACGGATCGCGCGGTTATAGCTGCCGCGCAGGCGGATATCGCTGCTCGGCGCCCAGGACAGCTCGGCCTTGTAGGTCGAGACGATCTTGGACAGGTTGCTATAGTCCGATCCGCGATAGCCCGCGTTCAGCGACAGGTCCTTGAAGAACGGGCGATTCTGGACCAGTGGCACTTCGATTTCCGCGAAGATCTCGTTCACGTCGAAGCGGCCCTGGGTCTCCTTGGTCCCCTTTTGCAACGCCAGCGCGTCGGCCTTGAACTCCAGGCTTTCATAGCGATGCTCGAAGCCGAGCACGACGCCGATGCCGTCGTCCGACCAGGGCGACCGGACGCCATAGGTGCCAAGGTCCGCGCTGATATTGCCGCTGAGCACGGTTTCCTTGTCGACGCCGCGGGTCGAGGTCGGCGCATAGATATAACCGAACGCCGCATCCGAAATGCCGTTGTAGCGGAAGATGTCGAGCGGAACGCACTGCGGGTCGCTGCCGTCGATCACCGACTTGCAGGTCGGGGTGCCGTTGACATTGACCACCTGGATACCGCGATTGGCGCGGCTGGGGTCGATGTCGTTCTCATAGGTCTCGTTATAGAGGACCGTCGAGAACAGCGCGTTGGCGTCATAGCGGATGCCGGGCGCGATCTCGCCGCGCACGCCGCCCGAGAAGCGATAGTCGGTATGGCGCAGGTCGTCACGGCGCGGACGGGCGTTCCCGGCGACCGGGCGATAGCCGATGTAGAGCTGCTGCGTCGCGTTGGTGCCATAGGCCGAGCCGCACAGGATATTGCCCTGCTGCGCGCTGAGGAACGGATTGTCGCAATTGACCGAGTAGGTATAGCCTTGGAACAGCGCGGACGGGGCGACCTGCGAATTGGTGTGGTCGTCCATGAACATCACGCTGCCATAGGCTTCGACCGACGGCGTGATCTCGTACCGGGCAAAGGCCCCGGCAGTGTAGCGGGTATCGTTGCGCTGGAAATAGTTCAGCGGTGCGTAATTGTAGCGGAAGCTGGAATCATACGGCACCCAGCTACGATTGCCGTCGCGCGTATTGTTGAACGCGCCGGAATCGGCGCTGGGGCCCGTGATCGGGTCGAACAGGCCATATTGGTTGTTGCTCGACCCGCCGCAGGTCAGCGTCGAATTACCCGCCCCCGCCGGATCGAAGGCGCAGGAGGACACGTCGCGATTGCCCTGAAGCACCGGCTTGGTATCGCGATAGCCGAAATAGGCGGTCACATTGCCGCGATTGTCGGGGAAGTTGGTGCCGAAGGCGACGTTGACGTCCAGCTTCTGCCCGTCGAGCACGTTGCGGTTGGCAAGGCGGTAATTGGCCTGGCTCTGGATACGGCGGGCGAACGCATTGTCGTTCTGATGCTGGGCGAAGCCGTACTGGATGTCGGTCCGAATGCCTTCCAGATCGTCGCGCAGGATGAAGTTGACCACGCCCGAAATCGCGTCCGACCCGTACACGGCGGAAGCGCCACCGGTCACCACGTCGATCCGCTTGACCAGCGCGGAGGGGATGAAGTTCAGGTCGTTGGCCTGCACCGGCAGCATGCGCTGGCCGTTGATCAGCACTAGGTTCCGGTTGCTGCCCAGGTTGCGCAGGTTGACGCGCGCGGTGCCGTCCGAGCCGTTCGACCCATTCTCGTTCGAGTCCGGCGTCACCTGCGGCAGGCGGTTGAGCACATTCTCGACCTGAATCGCGCCCTGATAGCGGATTTCGGCGTCGTCCACGACCGTCAGCGGGCTGTTGCTGGTCAGGCTGGGGCGCTGAAGCCGGGTGCCGGTGACGACGATCGCCTCGCCCGCGGACCCGTTGGCGCTGTCGGGCAGCGCGGCGGCGTTCGACGGACAGGGCCGGTCGGGCGCGGGCACGCAATCCGCCGCGTCATCACTGGTCGCACCCTGAGCGGTCTGTGCACTGACGGGTGAAACCGAAAGCAGCGCGATTGCAATTGCGCCGGCCGAACAGGCCAGCCTCCTGTAATTTCCATTCACGTATGAGCCCCCTAACTGGTTCAATTGGTTAATTTTAACCAAAGCCCTTAAAGAGTCAAATATATTATACCGTATTCGTCGATCGTCTGGTGGCGCGGGAGCAACCGATCGTCGCGTGTTGCGTTGCACAAACGGCCAAGCTCACGCAGCCGGGAGGCCGTCCGTCCGTCGCAGGAGATGCTGGAGCCGATGATCCGAGCCAATCGTCGAGAGTTGATCGCAGCCTTCGCCGCCCTGGGGCTGTCGCCTGCATGGGCCGCCCGCGCCGCCGCGCAAGCCACGCCTTCGGGCGTGAAGATGGGCGCGCCCAAGCCCTTTTCCTGGGCCGCACTTCAATCGCAGGCCGAGGCGCAGGCCCGGCAACCCTATCGCCCACAGGCCAAGGTCGAGGCCGCCGCCGCCATCGATTATGATGCGGTCGGCACGATCCGGTATCGCGACGACCGGACGCTGGCGGGCGGAATCCGGTTGTTCCCGCTGGGCCGCTATGCGCCCAACCCGGTCGGCATCCACATCGTCGAGAACGGCCAGGCGCGCAGCCTTCCCTTCTCCCCCTCGCTCTTCACGGCGGAAGCGGGCCATGCGCCGCCGCTGGGCATTGCCGGGTTCCGCGCGATGACGGCGGACGGCAAGAGCGACTGGCTGGCCTTTCAGGGCGCCTCCTATTTCCGGACCGCAGGCGCGCAGGACCAATATGGCCTGTCGGCACGCGGGATCGCGATCGACACCGGGATCGATGGGCGCGAGGAGTTTCCCGCCTTCACCGATTTCTGGATCGAGCGGACGGGGGCGCAGGGCTATATCGTTCACGCGCTGCTTGACGGGCCGAGCGTGACGGGCGCGTACAAGATCGAGTCGGTGAAGGGCGCAAACGGGGTCGAACAGCGTGTCTCCGCCGTCCTGTTCTTCCGCCGCGACGTCGAGCGGCTGGGCATCGCGCCCGCTACCAGCATGTTCTGGTATGGCGAGGGCAACCGCATAGCGGGCAGCGACTGGCGACCCGAGATCCACGATTCGGACGGCCTCGCACTGCTGACCGGCGCGGGTGAGCGGCTGTGGCGGCCGCTGGTCAACCCGCCGCGCCCGACGCTGGACAGCTTCGCCGACACCAATCCGCGCGGCTTCGGCCTGCTCCAGCGCGACCGGGATTTCGATCATTATCAGGATGACGGGGCATTCTATGACCGCCGCGCCAATTTGTGGGTGCAGCCGCAGGGGGATTGGGGCCGGGGGCAGGTGATGCTCTATGCCTTCCCCACCGCGTCGGAGACGGTCGACAATATCGTCGCCTTCTGGAACCCCGCCGACGCGCCCAAGGCGGGGCAGAAGCGGCAATTCGACTATCGCCTGAGCTGGGGCTCGACCGACCCGACCGTGGTCCCCGCCGTCGCGCACGCGGTCGACCAGTGGACCGGCGCGGCCGGTCGGCCCGGTGCCGAGCCGACACCGGGCGCGCGCAAGCTGGTCGTCGATTTCGTCGGCCCGGCGCTGGCGGGGCTGGACCGGCAGAGCAACGTGACCGCCGAGATCGGCGTATCGCGCGGCAAGCTGCTCACGCAAGCCGCCTATCCGGTCGTCGGCCAGCGAAATCGCTGGCGCGTCACCGCCGATATCGCGCCCGTGGGGCAGGGCCCCGCCGATGTCCGCCTGTTCCTGAAGCGCGGCAACAAGGCGCTGACCGAGACGGTGCTGGCCCCCGTCTTTCTGCCATGACCGACCCGCGCAGCATGATGCCGCCGCCCGCGCCGCTGACCATGGAGGTCCAGCGGTTCGACGGCCCGCCGCCGCCGCACAACGCGCCGGAGCCCCGGATCGGGGTCAATCTGGCACCCGACGATATCCTGACGCGCCGGTTGCTGCTGGTATTGCTGACCGGCCTGCTCGCCACCGCCGCTTCCGCGTCGGTCAAGGAGGCGTTGCTCAGCGACGGGTTCAACCTGCTCGACGGGTTGCTGTTGCTGTTGTTCTTCCCGCTCTTCGCCTGGATTTCGTTCGGCTTCGTCACCGCGGCGATCGGCTTCATCCTGCTGATTTCCGGCGCGCATCCCGGCATCACCCCCGCCCCCCGCGGCGCGGCCCCCCTGACCGCGCGGACCGCCGTGCTGGTGCCCGTGCATAACGAGGATGTCGACGCCGTCTTCGACCGGATCGCGCGGATGGCGATGATGATCGACCGGGCGGGCGCGGCGGACCGTTTCGCCTTCTTCGTCCTGTCCGATTCGGGCGAAGCGGCGGAAGCGGAGGAACGCGCCGCCTGGGCCCGCCTCGCCCCCCGTCTGGCGGTGCCGCTCCATTATCGCCGCCGGACCCAGAATGTCGGACGCAAGCCCGGCAATGTCGCCGAATGGATCCGCAATTACGGTGCGGCGTACGACTTCATGCTGATGCTTGACGCCGACAGCCTGATGGGCGGCGACACGATCGTCGGCATGGCGCAGATCATGGAGCAGCGCCCCTCGATCGCGCTGCTCCAGACCGTGCCGATGATCATCGGCGCGACCACCCTGTTCCAGCGCTGGATGCAATTCGCCAGCCGCTTCTATGGGCCGATCTCGACGGCGGGGCTGGTCTGGTGGTCGGGGTCGGAGTCGACCTTCTGGGGGCATAACGCGCTGATCCGCATCCGCGCCTTTGCCGAAAGCTGCGGCCTGCCCGACCTGCCCGGACGCCCGCCCTTCGGGGGCACGATCATGAGCCACGACATGGTCGAGGCGGCCCTCCTGCGGCGGCGCGGCTGGCGGCTGCACATGTTGATGGTCGAGGAGAGTTTCGAGGAGTTTCCGCCGACCCTGATCGACCAGGCGGTGCGCGACCGGCGCTGGGCGCAGGGCAATACCCAGCACCTCAAGCTGCTGGGGTCGAGCGGTTTCCACTGGATCAGCCGGTTGCAGCTGTTCATCGGCGCGCTCGCCTATCTGATGTCGCCCGCCTGGCTGATCCTGATCGCCACCTCGATCGCGCAGAGCCTGTCCGACGACGCCGCGACGGTGCGCGCGGTGACCTCGACCCAGGTGCTGGTGGTGACGCTGATCCTGCTGTTCGGGCCGAAGGTCTTGAGCATCGTCTGGGCGATGGCCGACCGGAACCGGCGGGCGAGTTACGGCGGCGCGCGGGGAATCCTGGCGTCGGTGGCGCTCGACGTGCCCTTGTCGATCCTGACCGCGCCGGTGATCGCGTTGACCCAGACGATCGACCTCATCAACATCGTGCGCGGCAAGCCCTCCGGCTGGAGCCCGCAGAGCCGGGTGCGCGACGGGCTGGCGGCGGCGGATGCGATGCCGCGCTATTACTGGCATCTGGCGGTCGGCGTGGTGTTGCTTGGCGTGTCGTTCCTGAACCCGGTGCTGGGGGCGTGGTTGTCGCCGGTGACCTTGGGGCTGCTGCTCGCGCCGTGGCTGGCGATGCAGACGGCCAAGGTGCGACCGGGCGAAAGGCTGGCGAAAAGAGGTGTGTTCGCGGTGCCGGGGTCGGCGGTGGCGGAACCGGTGCGGCCTTTGGCGATCGCGTGAGGGATTCCCTTGGGCTTCGACTTCCCGCTCCGTTCAGCCTGAGCGGGGAGTGTCAGGAATTTCGTGTGCGGGCGGGCATAAAGGGGAAGAAGGAGACCCGATATGTCCCGACGCAAAGAGCCTGCGATACCGAACGAGTTAC